>CAMDGL010000254.1 GCA_945897845.1 Chitinophaga pinensis
CCTTCGACCGGGAAAAATCGATAAGCCAGATCGGTCAGCAGAAGGATTAGCAAAGTGAGAATTATCTGGAATGAGTAACTTTTTCGGTGCATCAGAAAAGCGACCAGATAAGTTACAGATAGCTGTGCCAGAACATTTTGCAATTTGAATACAATTCTTTCTGAACCTGCACAGTAAATTAACCACCCCAGCAAAAGCAGGATCAGTGAACGTTTTATGGCATGTTTTAAAAGTGTGTTTGGTGTATCTCCTCTTTTTGTCCGGTTGGCTACTGCAAACGGAATGGCAACACCAACAATGAACATGAAAAATGGCTGGATCAGGTCCCAGAAGTGCAATCCATTCCATTCGTGGTGGCTCAGTTGTGTCCCCAGAAATTGAACGAAACCGTTGTTTACATGTTCAAGTTGCCCATAGAGCCGCGAACTTTCTCCAATCAGCAGAAACATGGTTAAGCCACGAAAAAAATCGATGGAGCTAACACGATCGCTTAAAGGAAGCCTTTGTTTCAAATCCAATTCCCCCAATTTTGCCATGTATTTGATTTTTACGGTTAGGTCAGTTTTTTTTTAGTTTACTACTGAAATACAATCAGATGTAAAAATCTTCCCGGTTTGTCGTGGCTACTTCAAACATAAATTCACCAATTTTTTCGGTCAGGAGCTGGAAGAATTTCTCTCCTTTTTCGATGGTTGCCCTGGCTGGATTGCCGATCCCGGTGTCCTTTGTAACGCTTGTCCAGCGCCGTTCGGCCCAGCCCCAACCTTCCTGCATCCCTTTGAATTTGTATCGTTTTGCAGCGCCGTCGCCAGCTTCCGAAAGTGGCAATACCCATTCCGGTTTAAGGTACAACATCAGGCTGGTTTCCACTTCGCCTGCATGTTCGCCCAAATCTTCAAAAATGGCATTGGCATCTTTTACCTTGTACCAGTTCACTTCCGAAAGAAACATTTTTGGGTATTTCAGCCCCAGTTCGCGTAACATCTGCCTGAAATCGTTGCCACCATGGCTGTTCAGGATAATCAGTTTGTAAATTTCCTGACGGTTGAGGGTATCAATGATGTCGTTCAGGATGGCAAATTGTGTGGATGGATTCAGGTTTATGTCGAGCGGAACATCAAACTGACCGGTATTTACTCCGAAAGGAATACCCGGAAGCACAATCACTTTACCACCTTTTTCCCAGGCAATCCGGGCCGATTCGGCTGCAATGGCATCCGCTTCCACATTGTCTGTAGCATATGGCAGGTGATAATTGTGCGCTTCGGTGGCGCCCCATGGAAGCACAACGAGTTGATAGTGTTCGTCTTTTACGGTTTTCCAATTGTTTTCGGCTAAAATATAAGGTCTCATAAGCGGGTTTTTAGTTGCTGAATTGTCTAATATTGTCTGGTAAAAAAATGGTATCATTTAAAATTTATCATTTTCCTGAATATTTTTCCTGAATTGCCTGAATTGTGCAATCGAGTGCATAAAAAGAATCATTTCAATAAAATGTTGACAGATAACCGTTTTTTACTTTTTACTTTTGCCTTGGTTTGATACCTTTATGGCAATTTTAAAAGCCAATAAAATTAGCAATAAAATACCGGATTTATGCTGTTCATAATTCCGGAGCTAAATAAATTTAACCCAACTAAAATACAAAATATGACCAACGATCGAAGAACTTTTATCAAACAATCAGCCGCCGTTGCTACCGCGATGAGTGTTTTTCCTACCCTGATGAACGCCGGATGTGTGGGCGCAAATGAGAGGATTACTGTCGCACTCATCGGCTGTAACAATCAGGGATGGACCAATTTAGTGTCATTCCTGAAGCAGCCCAATGTGGAATGTGCAGCCTTGTGCGACGTTGACCGGAACGTGATGGAAAAACGTGCTGCTGAAGTTGAAAAAATGACCGGCAAAAAACCCGCTCTTTACAGCGACTTCAGGAAAGTACTTGAGCAGAAGGATATTGATTCGGTAATTATCGGCACGCCCGACCACTGGCACTGTATTCCGATGATTTATGCTGCCGAATCCGGAAAAGACGTGTATTGCGAGAAACCGCTTGGCTATACCATCGAAGAATGCAACCTGATGGTGAAAGCCACTCACCGTTACAAAACAGTTGTTCAGGTGGGGCAATGGCAGCGCAGCGATCCGCATTGGCTCGATGCGGTAAAATACATTCAGGCCGGAAACCTTGGGCGTGTGCGTTCGGTTCGTGCCTGGTCGTATGTCGGTTGGAAAAGATCAATTCCGGTAGTGCCGGATAGTGCCGCACCCACTGGTGTTGACTATGATATGTGGTTAGGCCCAAGACCTGAGCATGCATTTAATAAAAACCGGTTCCATGCTTCATGGCGCTGGTACTGGGATTATGCCGGTGGCGTGATGACCGACTGGGGCGTTCATTTGCTCGATTATGCCTTATTTGGAATGAACCAGTATGTTCCCAAAGCAATCAGTTCTTCCGGCGGAAAATATGCTTTTCCGACCGATGCCATGGAAACTCCCGACACCATGATGGCCATGTATGATTTCGGCGATTTTGGTATTTTATGGGACCACACCATTGGCATTAACGGCGTACAATTCAAACGCCGTCCGCATGGAGTTGCCTTTGTGGGCGAATGGGCAACACTCATCATTGACCGTGGCGGCTGGGAAGTGATGGCAGAAACCAAAAGCACCAGCGCCAAAGAAGGATTTGCAGATGTGCCACTTCAAAAAGGTTCAGGAAATGGATTGGATTTGCACGTGGCCAACTTCCTCGATTGTATTAAAACCCGAAACAAACCCAATTGCGACATTGAAACCGGTGCACACATCGCCCGTTTTGCACAAATGGGAAACATTGCCTACCGCCTTGGCCGAAAGCTTAACTGGGACGGCGAGAAACAGGAATTCCTTAACGATCCGGAAGCAAATGCATTGACCAAAGCCGAGTACCGCGCTCCATGGTCGTTGCCTAATGTATAGATTTGCTACTGAGCAGGTGACTTTAAGTCACCTGCTCAGTAAATAAAAAGAATCATAACATTTTTCTTTAGATTTGTGTAAACTCAATATTGGCATGGACACTCAGAAAATCATTTCAGAAATAACCGAAATATTTAAACAACAAGGTGTTGAACGGATAATTCTGTTTGGTTCACATGCTAATGGTAATCCTTCTGACGATAGCGATATTGATTTAATGATCGTTGTACCTCTTGAAACATCACCATCTACACACCGCGAAAAAATGGATTTATACTTGCATTATAACCAGTTTATTAAAAAATTTCGTGCAATCGTTCCTATTGACTTAATTGTTTACACAAGAACTACCTACGAAAGGTTTATCGGACTCAACAGCATGTTTTCACAAGAAATCACCAAAAGTGGAGTAATACTTTATGAAAACAATAACAAGGGAGTGGCTTAACGCAGCCAATGATGATTTGATTGCCATGCAGGTTATGACTGGACGGGAGGAAATCACCAATATGGTTGCTTTTCATGCACAACAAGCAATAGAAAAATCTTTTAAAGCCGTTGTTGAAGAGTTTAGTTTGGGTAATCTCAAAACGCATCACCTTGAAAGTTTGTATTCGAAAATAGTTCCTGTAATTTCAGGATTTAACGAAACTATTCTTGCAGAACTGGACACGGTTTATATTGAAGCCCGTTATCCCGGTGATTTGGGGTTAATGCCTCATGGAAAGCCAAGTATTGAAGAAGCTAAAATCTATTATCAGGAGGCACTGAAAATAAACGAACAAATTGAAGCATTTCTGACAAGCAGGAATTCCTGAACGATCCCGAAGCAAATGCATTGACCAAAGCCGAGTACCGCGCTCCATGGTCGTTGCCGAAAGTGTAAAAAGTTCTTTTTTACTGAGCGGGTGACTCAAAGTCACCTGCTCAGTAAAATACTTTTCTATCTTGAAATATCGTAAAGTAAGCAAATAAACACTTTTAATAAGCGTTTATTTCTGTCTGTTTGTATTCTTGAAGAGTGAAAATGATACCATGATTATGGTTTTTAGATATAATACCGCTATGGATTTTTGGATTCCTGTATTGATTTCAACCTAAACCAAACCAAATGAAAGACATACTTTTTATTTTCATTTTTCTGATTCCTTTTTTCTGTCTGGCACAACCCAAAACCAATCAGGTTAAACCGGCCAAAACCGATTTACTCGAAGCTATGATTCCCTCCAATATCCAAATCAGTGGTTACCTGGGCGAAAAAATAGATTTATGCATTGGTGAGCGCATTAAAAAACAGGATATTCAGCATCTGATCGATCCGTTTAAAATCCGAAATGAAACACGTTTGTGGCAAACCGAGTTCTGGGGGAAGTGGATTCTTTCGGCCATTGCGGCTTACGAATACAATCACGACCCCGAAATGCTGAAGATCATTCAGAATGCAGTTTCAGGATTACTGGCTACCCAAACTGCTGACGGGTACATCGGTAATTATTCTCCGGAAGCGCAATTACAGCATTGGGACATCTGGGGCAGAAAATATACCATGCTTGGTTTATTGGCGTATTACGATATTTCAGGAGACAAAAAGATACTCGATGCCACGAAAAAACTGGCTGATCATTTACTGACTCAGGTTGGCCCAAATCATGCTGACATAGTAAAAACCGGTAATTACCGTGGAATGCCGAGCAGTTCCATTCTGGAGCCGATGGTGTTTCTGTATCGCCATACAGGCGAAAAACGTTACCTCGATTTTGCCAAATACATTGTTGATCAATGGGAAACTGCTGATGGCCCGAAACTGATTAGCAAAGCTGCTGAAGGAGTAGCTGTTGCCGACCGTTTCCCTTTCCCGAAAACATGGTGGTCGTGGGAAAATGGACAGAAAGCTTACGAAATGATGTCGTGCTACGAAGGATTGCTTGAACTTTACAGGATCACGGGTGAAGCAACTTATCTTAAATCAGCCGAATTGGCTGTTCAGAATATCATCGATAGCGAAATTAATGTAGCAGGCTCCGGAACCGCTTTCGAGTGTTTTTATCATGGTGGTCAGCGGCAAACTGAACCGACCTACCACACGATGGAAACCTGCGTGACTTTTACCTGGATTAAATTATGCAATAACCTGCTTAGGCTTACCGGTAACCCAATTTATGCCGACCAGATTGAGAAATCGGTTTACAATGCGCTAATGGCTTCCATGAAATTTGACGGTTCGCAGATTGCCAAATACAGTCCACTCGAAGGGATGCACCATGAGGGCGAAGAGCAATGCAGAATGCACATTAACTGTTGCAATGCCAATGGTCCGAGAGCATTTGCTTTGTTGCCAAAACTGGCTTTGATGACCACCGGAAACGAAATCCGGATGAATTTGTACAGCCAGTCTTCAGCTTCGGTGCAGCTCCATCCTAAAAACAAGGTGGCCATTTTGCAAACTACCACTTATCCTGAATCCGACCAAATTGAAATCACAATTAAACCAGAAAAACCGGAAGTTTTTACCCTCGCGTTACGCATTCCGGCCTGGAGCACACAAACCTCTGTATTGGTAAACGGGTTGCCTGTTGATGGAATACAAGCAGCCAGTTACCTGAAAATTAACCGCGAATGGAAATCAGGAGATAAGGTTTTATTGAAGCTCGATATGCGTGGCCGGTTGATCACGCTTAACGGACATCAGGCGATATTACGAGGACCGGTTTTGCTGGCCCGTGACTCACGTTTTGATGATGGATTTGTTGATGAAGCTGCTATTGTGCAGCACAAAAGTAATCTGGTAGAACTTCGCCCGTCAGTTGGCAAACCTGAACATATCTGGATGTCGTTTACCGCTCCACTGGTG
>CAMDGL010000255.1 GCA_945897845.1 Chitinophaga pinensis
TCGGCTGATAATCAGTTGGTAAGTAAAATTCTGGACGGAATATTGGACGGTTCAGGATTAACTTATACCGTAAACAACAAGCTGATTATTATCCACAAACCGGGCGAAAGTGAAACACTGTTTTCCGGTCAGCAAACTAGCAAAGTTACAGGTAAAATAACCGACTCATCAGGTGGACCGCTTCCAGGGGTTTCGATCGTTGTGAAAGGCACCACAAATGGAACAATTACCAATGTTGACGGTGAGTATTCTTTGACAAATGCGCCGGCGAACAGCACCATTGTTTTCTCGTTTGTGGGAATGAAAACAGAAGAGGTTTTGGTTGGTAATAAAACGGTTATAAATCTGACCATGACTGAGGAATCGTTTGGTTTGGATGAAGTGGTCGCGATTGGTTACGGTACTGCCAAAAGGAGCGACATAACCGGCGCCTTGACAAGGGTTACCGAAAAAACAATCAAGGAACGTCCTGTTCAGAACGCGATTCAGGCCATGCAGGGAAAAGCTGCCGGTGTTGACATTGTCTCAAATGTTCGGCCGGGCGAAGTTGCATCGGTTACTATTCGCGGAACACGTTCTATTTCCGCATCAAATTCACCTTTGTATGTGGTGGATGGTATTATCCTGATGGGTAGTATAAACGACATTAACCCGAACGATATCGGTAGCATGGAAATTCTTAAAGATGCCTCAGCTACTGCTATTTACGGATCACGCGGTGCGAACGGTGTGATTCTGATCACCACCAAAAAAGGAAGCAAAGGCCAGATGACCGTTAATTACGATGCCACCACTTCTTTTGACAACATTCATTCACTGACCGATTGGGCAAGTTCGGGCGAAGCCATCGACCGCATGCGTCTTGCCGAAATTAATGGTGCAACCTATAAATTGGGTACTGCTGCTTTGGGTTATGCCGATCCGCAGGCTGATATTAATAAATTCGGCAATTCAGATGTTTCAACGATTAACGCCATTAAAAAAGGATACGAATGGAATGATGATGGAACCGTAAAAACAAGGTCGGCTACTGAAGCGGAACTTGCAAAAGGTTTACCTTCACAAATCCCGGTTTACAATTCGGCCAATATTCCAACGACCGACTGGCAGAATATTTTAACCCGCACGGGTATCACTCAGAATCATCAGTTGGCCATTTCAGCCGGAAATGAAACTTCAAAGTTGTATGTTTCATTTGGTTATTATAACAACGACGGAACACAGAAAAATCAGGGATACAATCGTTATACTACCAAAATCAACGGTGACATTACGCCTGTAAAATGGTTGACAGTTGGAACTTCACTAAATGCCTCCATGACACGCCAGCAATACGGAACCATCAACCGTTCAGGAAGTGCAACCGGTCCGCAGGATGCTTACGGACAATCACTTGCTCAGTACCGTATGGCTCAGCCTTTCGATGAGAATGGCGAAATGATCCTTTATCCCGGTAACAACAAGGCTGCTCCAACCTGGAACCCGCTCATCGATATCGAGAATTCGAATGACGAACGTCGCGCAATGAACCTTCAGGCCAACCTTTATACTGAAATTAAATTTACGCCGTGGTTGAAATACCGCATGAATTTTGGTTCCGGTTTCCGTTACCAGCGCAATGGTGCGTGGCAGGGATCGCAGTCAACTTTAAGAAGAACTGCTAATCCGCAAACTGCTGCAGGTAGTTACAGTACTTCAGAAAACTTCCAGTACATGCTCGAAAACCTGTTATATTTCGATAAAACTTTCGGCATTCATACAGTTGGTGCTACCTTGCTTCAATCAGTTCAGAACAACCGCTCTGAAAGTTCTTATATCAATGCATCCAAAATTATATACGATTCTTCGGAATGGTACAACCTTGCCGCTAACCTGAATGGTAATCCTGACAGTTATGGAACCGGCTTTTCAGAAAATTCACTGATGTCGTACATGGCCCGTTTCAATTATTCATTGCTGAACAAATATTTGTTCACTGCAACGGGTCGTTACGACGGTGCTTCGGTACTTGCTCCGGGAAATAAATGGGACTTTTTCCCATCGTTTGCAGTAGCCTGGAAAATGCAGGAAGAAGAATTTCTGAAACCTTTGTCATGGATCAACGAATTGAAGCTCCGCGCTGGTTATGGAGTTGTTGGTAATTCTGCTGTTGGCGCCTATTCAACTTCCGGTCCGCTTTCTCAGTATAAATATGCGTTTGGCGATATTGCTGCAATTGGTTACAATCCTTACAATATGCCAAACCCTGATATGAAATGGGAAACAACTGCACAAACAAATTTCGGTATCGATTATGCATTTTTAAATAACCGTATTTCAGGAACAATTGAAGTTTACCAGTCGAATACTTCCAATATTCTGATGGATCGCAATATCCCGGCAATTACAGGTTTTCCATTCATTACCGGAAACATAGGTAAAATGAAAAACCAGGGAATTGAATTGACAGTTTCGACTGTAAACGTTCAGACGAAAAAACTGCGTTGGACAACCGATTTTAACTGGTCGAAAAACAACGAAGAAATTGTAGAACTGGTGAATGGTAAGGAAGACATGAAAGGAAACAACTGGTACATTGGCCAGCCTTTGCAGGTATTCCGTACTTATAAAGTGGATGGATTATGGCAAAATTCGGCAGAAGACCTTGCCGAAATTGCCAACTGGAAAGCCAATGGTTATAATTTTGAACCTGGCCAGTACAAACCAGTTGAACAGGGAACCGCAAACTATAAACTTGAAGATGACGATAAAGTAATTGTTGGAACAGTTCGTCCGAAATGGGTTGCCGGTATTACCAACAGTGTCAGCTACGGCGATTTCGAACTGAGCGCATTTGTTTATGCACGTATTGGACAAAAATATTTCTCTTCACTAACTCCCGGTGGATCGGGTGGCGGAAGTTTTGTCGGATATGTGCGTTCAGAAGACGCTTCCAATTTCTGGTCACCTGAAAATACTGACGCACGCTGGCCACAGCCAACAACCAACCCAAAAGCATCAAATGCCGATGTAAACAGGGCTACATTTATCAACGATGGTTCTTTTGTTTCCGTCAGGAATATTTCGCTGTCATATAATATACCAACACAATTGCTTTCCCGGATCAAGGTTAAAAAGTTCCAGATTTACGGACAAGTACTTAATCCATTCATGTTTGGCGGTGATGTTGTGAAAGCTGGTATTAATCCAGACGATACAAACGGTTGGAGCAATGTGAATTCAGTGGGCGACCCGACTGGTGGTTCAAATAACAATACCATGATAATCAAGAGCTTTGTGCTTGGTCTAAGGGTAGGTTTATAATCAACAAACTTTAAAATATTTATTCATGAAAAAATATATTGCCATATTTGCCTTGATTTTTTCCTTCTCTTCGTGCGAAGATTATCTGGAGGAAAAAACTGTAAACACACTGACCCAGGATTTTTATAAATCGGCTGATGGTCTTGAGTCGCTCGTAAAAGGCAGTTATCAGATACTGCGTTTTAAACCTGATTATAATCAGGGACATTATTTATTTGGAGCTTGCAGCGATGTTGAAGTATTTATATGGTCTCTGGCTGACCGTATTGCAATGGGCACGTATGCCATTGATGCATGGGGCCCGGCTGCAACCGGAACACGAATGACCCCAAATGTCAGTTCACTCATTGGTAGTACAAGTGGTGGAGTATCTGAAGGCGTTTATCCTGAAGTTAGCCGTTGCAACATTTTCCTCGAAAATTATGCTGCTTTGGATGCTGCAACACAAACAAAACTTGCTGCACGCAAAGGTGAAATCCTATTTCTTCGTTCCTATTCTTATTACTTAATTACCAACGTGGTAGGTGATGCTCCGTTGATCCTTCAAAGTTTCAAGGGTATTCCTGATAATTTTTCATTCCCGAAAGCTTCTCTGGAAACCATTTACAAACAGATCATCGGCGACTTGCGAAAAGCAGTTGATGTTCTTCCGGCCACCAGCTCCGAGTTGGGTCGTATTACCAAACCTGCTGCTGCACATTTTCTTGCTAAACTATATTTGCACAGGGCGCAGGCTGCAAACTGGGCTGGAGCTGATACCCACCTGAAAATGTTGTACAAAGGCAATGTTTCAACCGACCTCGATTCGGCCAAATTCTACTCAACAATGGTCATTGACCAGATGAAAGGCAATACCGCTTATGCTGGTTTGGAACCCGATTTTGCTACTTTGTGGAAAAATGCAACCGGTGATTATACCCGCGATAAAAGCAAGGAAATTATACTTTCAGCCCAGTATGAACCTACCCAGACATACAATGGCCGTTATGGAAATACCTTGGTTCACTTGTACAATAGTAACCATACATCATTGCGTGCCTGTACTCCGCGTACGCTTGATTATGGTCGTCCGTATGCAACAGCAGGCCCGTCTGACTGGGGGCTTGACATGTATACCGATCGTGCAAACGATTCACGCTATTATAAAACATTCCTGACCGATTATATTGCAACCGATGCAAAAGAAGCCGGTGGCAAACCATGGGATGCTGCTTCAGTTTATTATTTCAACCAGAAACTGAAACCGGCAACTGATGCTAATGCAGTGGTTGGAACAGTGAGTAAAATTAAATACCAGAAAAGGTCGATTGTTTACATCGAAAACTCGAAAGATCAGCCACTCGATTCACTTTGGGTAGTTAGTCAGCCATACATCATGATGGTTCGCTGGATGGTTGGAAGTCCCAATGGTTCAGGATATTTTACAAAAAGCGGAGGTAAAATCACCGGATTTAAACCCGATGCTGCCATTGATCCTGCAAATCCTGTAGTTACCAATATTTCAGGAAGAAAACTGATGTACCGTATCAGTGGCGATAAAGGCGAAGCTTTTGGTCTCGACCGTGGTTTGGCTGTTTCGCAATGGTATGTTGGCCCGAAAAAATGGCTGGACATCAACCGCGGCAAAGGTACCGATGTGAATGGCGCCGGAGCAATTGATTTTCCTGTATTCCGTTTGGCAGAAACTTATCTGATTCGTGCCGAAGTATTGGGTCGTCAGGGTAATTTCGTCGGAGCGATTGCTGATATGAACGTGCTTCGTAAACGTGCTGCTTTTCATTCAGGAGAAAAACGCACCGATGCATTGGTAACTCTCGAACCAGCAGTAATTACCGGCAAATTGAGTATTCCGGCAGGAGAAAAAGTAGCTCCTTACACCGTAGCAACCGATTCTTACGCCAAAATTGCAATCGACGGAACTGAATGGCAGTCGGGAACTCCGAAAGCTAAAATGGAAAATTATCCTCCAACAGTTTCATCAGAATTCGATCGCTTCATTCATTTCGTTTACAATGAAAAAGCCCGTGAATTTATTTTTGAAATGACCAGCTGGGAAGATTTGCACAATGCAGGTATTTTGTACGATCGCGTTTACTATCGCGACAACATGGGAGCGCCGGCAACTTCAACAGGTACTATTGACTTTCCATTTCCTCTTGATCAGATTTCAACGGGAAACATTGGTGCAAGAGGCATTGGCAAAGGTCAGTTCCAGAAATACCACACTTTCAAAGCATGGCCACTTTCGTTTCTTGAATTGCTGACTGATGAAAATGGAAGTCCAATGGCTGCTGAAGCAAAAGCTGCTTATCAGAATCCAGGATACTAAGTTTTGACCAGAAAATATTGACTGAATAAAATAAAAAGGTGGGTGTGAATGCCCACCTTTTTAACAAACCTGTAAACCAACTAAACCATGAAAACCTATTTTTATTTATTCCTGATTTTGATCCTTGCCGGTGCCTGTCAGACAAAAAAACTGCCGGTTATCGAAACTGGTTCAAT
>CAMDGL010000256.1 GCA_945897845.1 Chitinophaga pinensis
TCGCTTTGCAATTGGAGCATCTTTTTATTGATCCTCTCAATTACTGATGAACGAATTTGATCTGAATAACCTTTGTTCGACAAAATTCCGTGGCACTGTTCCAGAATTTCAAGCCGGTTGGTGAGTTGAACTGAGTTTGTATTTAAATCCAACTCGTATTTGAATTGAATCTGGTAAAGAATTTCTTCCGGGATATCACTATCATTCATTTCCCTGAAATATCTGTTCATCTGCGGAAACGCATAGTCTTTGGCATAAACTTCATCCGATTGCAGGAACCTTTCCGTTTTTTTTAGCATCTGTGCAGTAAAGCTTAGCTTATTGTCACTGATTTTGCCCATCACAAGAGAGAACCTGTTTGTTAGATACCGATCGGTAACTGGCTTTTGGTTAGCAGGAAGGAACACTTCTTTTTCCGTCCATTCGTAAATTAGCTCCTCGTTTTCTTTGAACTTGACCTGAGCTTGTTTCGCATTTGAAGAAAGGGTAAGCAGAATAGAAGCGAGAAGGACGGCGAGGTAGAAAATAATTGTTTTCATGGTTGCTGATTTGTTTCCTCAAAGGTGGATGAAAAACATAAAGAAACAAAGAAGCATTTAGCGAACGGCAGGAATGACTGATTAAACGGTAAATTTAATTATGAAGTACAATTGTGATGCGATACAAAACAGCAAAAGCCAGTTTTGCTGGCTTTTGCTATTTCCCTTATTAATTGCTATTTTAAATCTGATCATGGGTTGGGATCGGCATTTTTTCAATGGCTCTATACTGGTTCAGGAGCTATTGAATATTCGGAGGACTATTTAAATTTTTGTTTGTTTATATATCCCAATTATGAATGCAGGGTAGAAAAGTAAGCAGCGTGTCGCCGCGCAGTCCGAGCCGCAATGTTTCGAGCGAAATGATCTCGTTGGTTGCAATGTTTCCAAGGTTAACATTCGGACCCAATAATTTGATGAACCAAACCTGCTGGTTTTTCAGCGGCGCTTCCCAGAGAATTGTGTCCGGGTCAAGCGCTTTTTTAATGTCCAGAATCAGCTTGAAATTGGCCGATCCGTCGTCGTTGTAAATGCCCATGTTGCCACTTTCGCGGGCTTCGGCAATCACTTTCCATGCACCGGCCCGAAGTTCGGTTTGCATGTACTCAATCCATTTTTCGTTCGAGATTTCTTTCCCTTTCAGTTTTGAACCTACCTCTGATAAAACCGTATAGTTTTTGCTCAGTTCCGAAATGTATTTGCATTTCAAATCATGGTCCAGTTCCATCACTCCGTCAGATACTTCGACCATTTCCATCTCGTACTTATCCAGATAACGGCGGTAATCGTCCATCATGTTGCGGACAGCAAAAGCTTCGAAAAGAGTTCCGCCGAAATAGGGTTTCATTCCGGCTGATTTGTAAAGTCTGATTTTTTCGAGCAAACGGTTGGTAATGATGGAAGTTCCAAAACCAAGTTTCATCAGATCACAGTAAGGTGCCGAAATATCGCACAAATCTTCTGCTTCGCGCAAACTCAACCCTTTGTCCATGACCATCGTTAACCCGTTTTCACGGGGTTGTGCCGGACGCTCAGGCATGTGTGGCAATCGAAAGTTCATTGTTTTAAAGTTTCGTTGATTGATATTGTGAAATAAGTTTTTTTATTGATTCGATTTTCAATGCTTCAGGATAAAATTCAAAAAGTTCGCTGCTTTTGCTGAAATCAATTTTCAAGGCGCTTTCAAAATGGCAGGCTGCTTCCAGTTCTTCATTTTTATCAAGCAAATAAGCGGTAAGCCGGTAGTCGAGGTAAGCGTTCGACTTGTTCGTTTTGTTGGCCGTTCGAAGTATTTTTATGGCTTTGTCGGTATTGTCCATATCGTAGTACATTTCCGAATACGAGAGCCAGTTTTCAATATTTTCAGGTTCAAGAGCTGCTGCCTTTTCAAAAGAGGCAACTGCTTCTTTTACTTCATTTAATTCTGCATGTACCCTTGCAATCATCGACCAAAAATCTGCATTGTCTTCTTCCAGCCTGATTGCATTTTTAAAGAAAGTCTTGGCCTCAACCAATTGTCCTTCCGACCACATGATTAATCCGGAGCCATACCAGGCGCTCGAATTTTTGTCGTTCAGGCGGATTGCTTTCTGATAATTGGTAAGTGCATCACTGTAATTGTCGCTGTTCAGGTAACATTCGGCCAGGTAACAGTATGCATCGTCATTGTCTTTGTCGAGCAGCATGTATTCATTGTAGCAGGTAATCGCTTCTTCGAACTGATTGTTGTTCGCCAGCGCATTCGCCTTGTTGAAATGGGCATGCAAAAATTCATCGTTCAGTGCAAGTGCAAAATCGTAAGCTTCAATGGCTTTGTCGAACTTGCCCAGCCTGTTGTAAGTGATACCGATATTGTACCAAACCGAGTGGTTGAAAGGATCGATATCGAGGTATTTGTTGTAAAGTTCTATACTGTTTTCGAATTGTGAATCGCGGTCGTAATAATATCCCAGTTCGTAAAGTACGATTTCGTTATCGGGATTACTTTGGTATGCTTTTTCGAGGTATTTTATTGCCAGTTGAGTTTCGCCTGCCTGACCGAACGAAATTCCAATGTTGTAAAGGGTTTCGTCAATTTCGTCGAGCGGTAACATTAGCGCATATTCGTAGGCTTTAATTGCTCCGTTTACATCGCCCAGCAAGTTCAGTGCAGCTCCTTTTGTCAGATAAAGATCGGGATTGGTAGTTTCAATTTTTTCGGCGACAGTCAACAAATCAAGACATTCTTCCAGATTTCCTTCGTGCATGAGCACCTGCGCTTTGCGAATCTGAATGGAAATAGCTCCCGGATGGATTTTCATGCCGGTTTCAACTGCCTGATGGGCAAGTAAAATTTCTCCTTCTTCCAGAAAATGGTCAATAATTCCTTCAATTTCAAATACATCGAAGTAGTCGGAGGTCTCATTTTCAACCATTTTTTTGAAACGTTTTATCGCCTCCCGGAAGTCATCTTCGTCTATGTCTCTATCTCTGGCGTCCTCGTTCATAAGCTCTGATTAAAAGGTTGCAAATTTAAGAATACTTTTCGATTTGAGTCAATTTGACTGGTGCTCTTTTCTCAACAGATCGGTAACAGTTTTAACCGGATTGAAAGTTTCGACCGGAACTTCAACAAAAAGTGTGTTCCAGTCCGACATCGCACCGTTCCATAAACCGGGCAGCTCCTGAGCTTTCAATTCTTTTCCGTCTTTCGATTTGATGGAAATAAATCCGGTTTCGGGATCGCTGAAATCAGTT
Organism: Chitinophaga pinensis; assembly: GCA_945897845.1. GTDB lineage: Bacteria > Bacteroidota > Bacteroidia > Bacteroidales > Prolixibacteraceae > Aquipluma. Next base: position 3,276 of record CAMDGL010000256.1, read on the forward strand.
AGGTTAAATTTTTCCCCCTGATAATTTTTTGTCGCACATACAAGGTCAACCGGATTGAAATGGCTTGCATTGTGGGCGATTTTTGCCTGATCCGCATCGTTGAAATTAATTTGTGAGCTTTCAACAATCTGGAGGGAAACAGATCCGTCGCCGTTTTGCGCAAAGAATGGACCGCCACCGGGTTCTCCCAGATTTTTTACCATTCCGCAAACCCTGATTGGCCGGTTTAATTTACTTTTAAAATAGTGGTACAATTCTTCCTTTTCGCTGTAATACTGGTTTTGAGGCGGAACAATATTCAAAACGTTTTCCAGAAAATTGGCGGCTTCGGCATAAAAACCACTTTCCAGCGCACTGTAATGATGCTCTTTCAATGTTTTTTGATATTGAAAAATTTGTTCCTGAAGGTTCAGCAGTACTCCGGCAAGCGCCTTTTTATAATCGATGGTTGGTTTTTTTAGCTGATCGGGAACTACATTGTCAATGTTTTTAATGAAAATTACATCGGCGTTGAGTTCGTTCAGGTTTTCGAGCAAAGCGCCGTGACCGGCCGGTCTGAAGAGTAAACTGCCATCGTTGTTCCTGAATGGTTCGTTGTCAGGAGCAACAGCAATGGTATCGGTCGATGGTTTTTGCTGCGAAAATCCGACCTGATATTTTACCCCGAAGAACCGTTCGTATTTGGGTAGAATTTCGGCAACATGATTTTCGAAAATAAGCTGATGTTCGGGAGAAACGGTAAAATGCAGATGAACCACCGACGAACTGTTTTTTGAATAAGAAGCACCTTCAACAAAATGCTCTTCAAGCGGGGTGCGGTTTCCATCAGGATAGGCGTGAAATTTTAACAATCCTTTTGGCAGGTTTCCGTAGTTTAAACCTTGCTCAAGAAGTACCCATTCCAATAGTTTTTTCGCCGGAACTTCTTCAATATCAATATTTTCTTTTGCTGCAAGTTGCTTTAGGTCGTCAAAAAAGGCGAATTTGCGAAGCTGGTCCAGAAACAGTGCAACTTCTTTGTCTTTAATAATTTCTGAATGTTCTTTTCCTTTTTGAAAATCTTCAAGGGCTGAGAAAAGCGATTTGAACATGCGGCTGGCTGCTCCGGAAGCAGGGACAAACTTCAGCAACTCAATTCCATTCTGAACTTTTTCTTCAAAAATGGTTACATATTTTTCAATTTCGTTGGCTGATAATTTGATAAGTCCGTGGTGATTACTGGCTGCTTCAGTTATTTTCAGGAATGGGAAACCGTGTTTGAAATTTAATATTTGTTGCTCAACTGTTTCAATTTCACTTCCCCTTGCAACAATCTGTTTGATATCTTCTGGTTTAAACATAGCTAAGTATTTATAGATGTTTAAATTTAATAAATCAATTTTTACAAACGACCAATCGAGCGTGTTGCATACAGAAAGTTTTAAACTATTTTTTAACAATTTTAAATAATAAAGTTAGCGTGCAAGTATCTGATTATTAAATTTATATTTCCTTTTTAATTGTCTGATTTTGTGTTTTGATGCGATGTGTATTAAAATCAGAAAAATCAATCCTGAATTTTTGCCGATTTTATGAGTTGCAAAATCAATTTTCGAATGCCGAAAGTTGTATTTCCATGCCAGCCAAAATGAACTACTTTTGCCATTGAATTTAAATGCAAAAGGATGAACCTGTTTTTGTGGGGAAGTGATAAACGGTACAATGATTTTTCGGGCTATTTCAGAAGAAGGTTCAGTGGCCGGGTGCAAAAAATTTCGATCGACGCCGGATTTACCTGTCCAAACCGCGATGGCTCGCGTGGAACCGGTGGTTGTTCGTACTGCAACAACCAAACATTTAGTCCTGCCTATTGCAATCTCGAAAAAAGTGTTTCCAGTCAACTCGAAGAAGGGATTCAGTTCTTCTCCCGGAAATACAATTCGATGATGTATCTGGCATATTTTCAGTCATTTAGTAATACGTACGCTCCACTTTATAACCTGAAAATGCTTTACGAGGAAGCATTGGGTCATCCGGGAGTTATAGGTTTGGTAATTGCTACCCGTCCAGATTGTCTGACGCCTGAAATTCTGGATTACCTTCAGTTGTTGGCTGAAGAACATTACATCATGGTTGAATTCGGGATTGAATCGCATCTGAATTCAAGTCTTGACAAGATGAACCGGGGCCATTCGTTTGAGGAATCGGTTTGGGCGATCGAAGAAACTGCGCGGAGAAAAATCCACAATTGCGCGCACCTGATTTTAGGTTTGCCTGGCGAAACGGAAGCCGATTGGCTCAATCAGGCAAGGGTAATTTCCAGCCTGCCGGTCGAAAACCTGAAATTGCATCAGTTGCAGATTCATACAGGAACCCGGATGTACCGCGAATACCTTCATGATCCGGAGCAGTTCCCGATGTTTACTGTTGAAGGATATCTGGATTTGGTGGTTAAATACCTCGAATTGCTGAATCCTGAAATAGTGGTTGAACGGTTTGTAAGCGAAGCCCCCGACGAAATGCTGATTGCTCC
>CAMDGL010000257.1 GCA_945897845.1 Chitinophaga pinensis
AAATAGTGACAACGAACAGGCTGAAATTGAACTGGCGTTGCTCAATACCTGCTCTGTTAAGGAATGTGGTTTATTAATCGCTCAGCTCGGTGAAATGAACGACGCCGGAAAGAAAGTATTGATAAAAGTTTTGGGTGACAGAAGGGCTAACGATGGTTTTGCCCAAATTATTAACCATTGCAATTCAGGAAATGCCTCCTTAAGAACAACTGCATTTGAGGCCCTCGAAAAAGTTTCGAAAGCCGAGAATGCTTCGGAATTAATTGCTTTGCTCCGGAATACTGAAGATAAAGAATCGGTTAAAAATATACAGAATGCACTGATTGCCATTTATTCAGGAACCACAAAACCCGATGCAAATTTGGTGCTGAAGGAAATTCAAAGCAGCGAAATGAGCGACAAACTTATTCCGGTGCTGTCATCTCTGAATGATCCGAAAGCATTGAAAACGGTTGCCGGCTTGTTGAAAAGTGGCACTCAGGCTGAGCAGGAAGCTGCATTTGTATCGCTTTCGAATTGGAAAGACGCATCGGCTGCAACTCATTTGTTTGCTGTATTTACCAATCCTGAAATGAAATCGGTCCGCATGAATGCACTGAAATCTTACATCAGGATCACGCTCGAATCAAATCTTCCCGATGATCAGAAATTGCTGATGATACGCAAACTGATGCCGGAATGTACTTCGGTATCCGAAAAAACACAGGTGATTCAGGCTGCACGAAATGTAAAAACTTTCCTTTCGCTCGTTTTTGTTTCTGAATATCTCGACGACAAGGAATTGGGAGCCACTGCGGCTGCGGTGGTGAAATTTCTGGCACTGCCTTCTTCAGGAAAGAAAAATGGCCTTACAGGTAATTTTGTGACAGAAATTTTGACCAAAGTAATGGGAAAAATGACTGGACCCGATAGTCAGTACGATGTGATTGATGTGCGCGAATACCTCGGAAAAATGCCTAAAGAGAAAGGCTATGTGAGCATTTTCAATGGAAAAGATATGACCGGCTGGCATGGATTGGTGAAAAACCCGATTGCCCGCGCCAAGATGAAACCGGAGGAACTGGCCAAAGCTCAGCTTGAAGCGAATACCAAAATGCTTACAAACTGGTCGGTAAAGGATGGCGCCATTTATTTTAGTGGCGAAGGCGACAACCTTTGCACAAAGAAAATGTATGGCGATTTCGAGATGATTGTTGACTGGAAAATCAGCAAACATGGCGACAGTGGCATTTATCTTCGCGGTACTCCGCAAGTTCAGATTTGGGATACTTCGCGTGTTGATGTGGGGGCTCAGGTAGGTTCAGGCGGATTGTACAACAACCAGAAAAACCCCAGCAAACCATTGGTTTTGGCCGACAATGCCATAGGCGACTGGAATACGTTTCGCATAAAAATGGTGGGCGAACGTGTAACCGTTTTCCTGAACGGCATATTGGTGGTCGATAATGTGATTCTGGAAAATTACTGGGACCGTTCATTGCCAATCTTCAAAACCGAAGCCATCGAATTGCAGGCACATGGAACTGATCTGGCTTTCCGCAATGTTTTTGTGAAAGAACTAAATCTGGACGAAGTGAAACTGAGCGCTGAAGAAGAATCGGCTGGATTTAAACTGTTGTTCAACGGGAAAAACCTCGACAACTGGATTGGCAACAAAGTGGATTATGCAGCTGAAAATGGATTGCTGGTTGTTAGTCCGAGGGAAGGCGCTCACGGAAACCTGTTTACCGAAAAAGAATACTCCGATTTTATTTTCAGGTTCGAATTTCAGTTGACTCCCGGAGCCAACAATGGACTTGGAATTCATGCCCCGCTCGAAGGCGATGCTGCTTATGTTGGGAAAGAATTACAGATACTCGACAACACTGCCGATATATACAAGGATTTACAAGATTATCAATATCACGGTTCTGTATATGGAATCATTGCCGCAAAAAGGGGTTTTCTGAAACCGGTTGGCGAATGGAATGTGCAGGAAGTTTTTGTGAAAGGCGACGACATAAAGATTACGCTGAACGGAACTGTAATTCTGGAAGGGAATATGAAAGAAGCCAGCAAAAACGGAACTGCCGATCACAAAGACCATCCGGGATTGTTGCGCAACAAAGGATACATTGGATTTCTGGGTCATGGATCGGAACTGAAATTCAGGAATATCAGGATTAAAGAATTATAGAGAAAACCCAAACTAAGTAAATCAAATAACCAGCACCTCCTGTTTGCAAAAGCAGGAGGTTTTTTATTTGCGAAAAAACTGCAATCCCGATTATTGTGTATTTTAGCTGCAAATTCAAAAAACCTTGAGATCATGCTTGAAAAAGGATTTTTAAGAAATCAGGAAAATGAAAACAGCAAGCACCAGAAGCTTGCTTCAATTGTCAGTAAAACGCTGCTTTATTTGGGCATAATTGTACTGATTTCGGCTTTTGCCTACCTGCTTTTTAATTTTGAAAAGTCGGATATGATGGTCGGTATGGTGATGCCCTTTTTATTTGCCGGACTGGGACTCATCCTTGTAAGTTGGCTAATTAATCGGGCATATTCGAAATTGCGCAGATAATTTACATCCAGAGAAGATGGCTCTAGTTTTTTTTCCAAATACCGAAGAGTTCAGAAAATGGCTTGAAGCCAATCATCAAAAAGAATCTGAATTAATTGTTGGCTACTACAAGGTTGGCACAAAAAGGCCCAGTATGACCTGGTCGGAATCGGTTGACGAAGCTTTGTGTTTTGGCTGGATTGACGGTGTCCGGAACTCAATTGACGATGAAAGTTACTGTATCAGGTTCACTCCACGAAACCCGAAAAGCAACTGGAGCGCGGTAAACATTGCGAAGGTGGAAGAACTGATTCGGGTTGGGAAAATGGCTTCGGCAGGTTTGGCAGCTTTCCAAAAGAGACTGGAAGTCAGGTCGGAAATTTACAGTTACGAAAACCGACCTGAAAAACTTGCGGAAGAAATGGAGATCCGGTTCAAAGAAAATCAGTCGGCATGGGATTTTTTTAACGCTCAGGCTCCTTCATACAAAAAAACGATCATTTACTGGGTGATGAGCGCCAAACAAGAAGCCACGCGAAATTCGAGATTGGACAAGCTGATTGAAGCCTGCAGCGAAGGAAAAAGACTTAGATAAAATAAAAAATGGACGATTTTCAGGTATTTGTAAAACCAGTCGGAGCCAGTTGTAACCTGGCCTGTACCTATTGCTATTACCTCGATAAAAGTGAACTGTCCGCTGATTCAGGGCTTCACCGAATGACAGATGATTTGCTCGAAATGTATATCATTCAGCATATTCAGGCTTCTGCAGAACCAACCATTTTCTTTTCGTGGCACGGCGGCGAGCCCACTTTGGCCGGACTGGATTATTTCCGGCGAATTACTGAAATTCAGAAAAAGCACCTTCCGGCCAATCGGATTGTTTTAAACGGCATTCAAACCAACGGCACCTTGCTCAACGAAGGTTGGTGCCAATTCCTGAAAAAAGAGCATTTCATCGTTGGAATCAGCATTGACGGACCGGAAGAATTTCATTCGGTCAACCGGGTCAGAAGTGATGGAAAATCCGGTTTTGATGGGGTTGTCAGCGGTTACCAACTTCTTAAATCCTATGAAATTCCCTGCGAAATACTCTGTGTGGTCAATTCGTTCAATGTAAATTTTCCGCTGGAAGTTTACCGGTTTTTCAAAACCCTAAATTCTGAATTCATAACGTTTTTGCCATTGGTGGAGAAACAAATTTCAAGTGGAAAAGTAGTTTCTGAACGGACAGTTCCGGCAAAAGCTTTTGGCGAATTTTTGTGTGCCATCTTCGACGAATGGAAAACCGCGGACATTGGAACCGTCAAAATACAGATTTTTGAAGAAGCGCTCCGCAAAGCTTTTGGAACTGAACATTCACTTTGCATTTTCAAACCTGTGTGCGGCCGCGTTCCTGTGGTCGAACGCAACGGTGATTTTTACTCGTGCGACCATTTTGTCAATCCTGCACATTATATCGGAAACATTCGCCAAAGATCGCTTTCAGAAATGTTGGAAAGCCCGCAGCAGAAATCATTCGGACAAGCCAAACTTGACACTTTGCCAGATTATTGCCACCAATGCGAAGTCAGGGAAATGTGCAACGGCGCTTGTCCAAAGGACAGGTTTATAAGTACTCCGGAAGGTGAACCTGGCCTGAATTATTTGTGCGAAGGGTACAAATTGTTTTTCAACCACTGCAACCCATTTGTGGAGGAAGTTGCGGAAGCGTGGAAAAGTGAAAGTCAAGCCCCTCTCCAACCTCTCCCCTAAGGGAAGAGGCTTTGGGTTTTACAAAATCTGAAAGTTTCTATTCAAAAGAGCAATCATACCAAACTTTGGCCACACAAAAGTCCCCCTTCGGGGGATTTAGGGGGCTTTCAATTTTTCTTTAAAGAACTCAATGGTCCGTTTCCAGGCCAGATCGGCGGCTTCCTTGTTGTAGCGTTCAGGATTCGAATCGTTGTTGAAAGCATGCGCGGCTCCTTCGTACATGAAAAGCTGATAGTCAATTTTAGCATCTTTTAAAGCCGCCTCGAAAGCAGGAATTCCGGCGTTGATCCGATCATCGTTACCGGCGTAATGCAAAAGCAGCGGGGCTTTGATTTTTGGAACATCTTCGGCTTTGGGCTGACCGCCATAATACGGAGCAGCAGCGTCCAATTCAGGAGCGTTTACTGCAACATGATTGGTCATAGCTCCACCCCAGCAAAATCCGGTACAGCCCACCTTTCCGGTTGTCAGCGGATTGGTTTTCAGATATGCAACGGCAGCCGAGAAGTCTTTCTTGGTCGTTTCGTAATCCAGTTTCTGAAACATTGGGCCAGCTTCTTCGGGTTTTTCAGGAGTTCCGCCCTGTGGCGACAATGCATCGGGCGCAAGGGCAACAAAACCTTCCAGAGCCATCCGTCGGGCAACATCTTTGATGTGTGGCTGAAGTCCACGGTTTTCATGAATTACTATGACTGCCGGATACTTCTTTTTCCCTTTCGGACGGGCAAGATATGCAATCATCGGACCACTTGCACCGGCATACCGGATGGTTTCGGTTACAAGACGGGGATCGTCAGCCTTAATAATTTCAGCAAATAATTGAGAAGGGAAAGAACTCAAAAGGACTGAACCACCTGCAAAGGCGGCAGTTTTCTTCAGAAATTGGCGGCGACCGGTTTTGATGCCTGTTTCACGATTCGATTGTTCAGGGTTGGGTTTCATTGGGCGATTTTGTTAAGTTTAAATTGATTTATATCATTTTGCGGTCAAGTGATTGAAAAATCAACTAAAATTACAACTAATTGTTTTGAAATTTGTTTGAAAGCTAAAGTTTTTAAATCCAACGATTTCAATAAAAGTTAAAAATCAGAAAATATTAAATTTTATAAATTATGAGATCATTATTTGTTATTCTGTCTATTCTGGTAGTTTTTTCGGGTTGTGTTAAAAAGAACAAAGTGCCCACCGCCCAGAATCCGGCCAATCCGGCGATGCACGAAGTTAAAGTAGAAGAAGTTGTTCAGACGTCACAATACACTTATTTGAAAGTCAGCGACAATGGGACTGAAAACTGGATTGCTGTTAACCGTCAGGAAGCTGCTGTTGGCGAAGTTTATTATTATGAAGAGGCTTTAGAGATGAAAAATTTCAAAAGTAAAGAGCTTGATCGTACTTTTGAAACCATTTATTTTGTTCAGGGAATTAGCAAAGAACCAATTGCTGCGGCCACTGAGGCCCC
>CAMDGL010000258.1 GCA_945897845.1 Chitinophaga pinensis
AGGTGAAAATCATCTTCGAGTGGAATAAAGGGAATGTTTGTCCCGGTTACTTTTGCCCAAACCACAATTCCGTTGTTTTGACTTTTAAAAACCAAATTGCGTGCTTTCAGTTTCTCCTGTGTTTTTTGAGTGGGAACAATACTGAAAAATGAATTGATATCGTAGGTATCCAGTTGTTTGTCTTTTTCAGTTTGGGTCATCAAAAAATATGGATTCATCCCGTTGTTCAGGAAAAACAGGTGGAAAATATCTACCTTGAAAAGTGTTTTATATTGAACTGAAAAAGTCATTGGTTTATATCATTTAAAATTCCACCAACATGGGTAATTACATCCGAAGTTGACAGTTTAATGTCTTGTTCAATTTCGAGAAGCTGAATTTTATAGATTACAGAAGGAAGCTGTCGGCCACCCAAAGTTCCCCACACGTAATTTAGTTCCTCAAGGCTGAGCGTGTATAGCTCCAGAATAAACTTGAAATAATCGAGTACATCGAAAGCCACATTTGTGCGGTTATAAACAGTATTTGTGGAAGTGAAAACCTTCTTGCCCTGAAAAAACTGAACCGTCTTTGAAATGCTGCGAAGCGACTTTTCATAGGTATCGCAATTTGCACTGATCAACAGATAAAGATTTAAATGAACGGGTGGATTTTTATATTCGGTTTTGCCATTTTTAATTTTGAAGTTCGGGGTGTTTTTTAGGGTCGTTTCTTCCTGAAGGTTTAAAAGTGTTAGAACAAGTTTGTTATTCAGTCTGTCTGCATTTTCTGCTGACGAATCAATAAGGGCAATATTTTCAAGTACTACCAGATTGTTTAGTCCGGCAGTTGACAAATAGTCGTCAAGTTGTTCGCTTAAAATTTGCAAGGCTTCGTAAATCATATAAATTGAATTATCAGTCTATAATAAAGCGATAAAAAAACTCAAATAAAAAAACAACAGAAGAATAACAGATGATAAAATCCCTTACTGGTGGATTTTTTAAGTAAAAAAAATAATTAAAGAACTATTCTATTCCGATCCTTAAAGAGTTTAAATCATTAAGGATTAATATATTGTGAGTTTGTTTTAAAAAAATCCTGAATTGTAATAACCAAATTTACAACAATTGGATATCAAAGTCAATACCTTGTGTAAAAAATATTTCTATATAAGTTTATCCGAAAAGTACTTAAAAGGTAACCCTGTAAACTCAAAAATATTTTCAAATGACAAAATATTTTGGTTGGGTTTCATTTTTAAATTAAGAGAGAATATGAGATTTCGCTTTCAGTGAAACGTTTATAGAGGGATTATTTAGAAACATATCAAATAATCTATATATGTTGGTTTCATCTATTTTTTAAGATTATCTTTGCACCTCAAAATTGAAATTAAATGAACACAATCGAAATTGCAGGAAGATACTCGGCTTTGGCAAACGACACTTGCTGTTTGTCTTGTGGTGGTGCTGCCGAAAAAAGTGAAGCAAAGCCAAACGAGGTTTGTATAGATTTGGGAAGTGGCCGTGGAACAGATGTCTTAAGGTTGGCAGAAGAAGTTGGTAGTGAGGGATTTGTATATGGTATAGATGTGACTGAAGAGATGGTAAGGAAAGCAACATCGACCGCTTCCAAAATGGGCGTTGAGAACGTAAAATTTGTTATGGCCGATCTTGAACAAATTCCTTTGGATAGTGAAATCGCCAATTTGATCATCTCCAATTGTACATTAAATCATGTGAGCAACAAATCAAAAGTTTGGGCTGAAATTTACCGTTTGCTGAAAAATGGCGGACGGTTTGTAATTAGCGATATTTTTTCAAGTGAGCCAGTTCCTGAAGAATATGCCAACGATCCGGTTGCCGTTGCCGAATGTTGGGCCGGATCAATCACAAAAGCCGAATATCTGGCAATCATCAAAAATACGGGATTTAAAGATTTCCATATTTTAGAAGAAAGCCAACCCTATCCGAAAGGAAAGATTGAAGTTTCGAGCTTTACGATTACCGCTACGAAAGACGAATTTAGTTGCTGTGGTTAATGTTGGTAGAGACGCACGATCGTGCATCTCTACTATTTAATCATGTTTTTATTAATAGTTGAAAAGTCTGAGAGTATTTTATTTCGAACTTTGGTTCATTTAAACTACTTTTATTCTCTATAAGTTTAATTAATGCAAAATTCTCGAAATGAAAAGTTTAGTAAAAAAAGTCCGCAAAGGACAGGTTAAACAGGCACAATGCTGTGCCAAACAATCACAGATTATTGCCGGATGCCACGATTAAGGCATAAGGAAAAGCCTCCCCTAACCCCTCCGAAGGAGGGGAATTGGGGCCGCTTTTGTCGATAAAGTTCTTTAAAATAGATTAATAACTTAGTAAATGCTTTCTTGCTTTCCCCATTGGGGGAACGGGAAGGGGGCCTCATTCCCATGCAACTCTCCAAATACAACATTACTTCAAAAATTAAAGATTCCGATAATTGGTTCGTAGTGAATTCATTGTCGGGTCAGGCTGATATTCTTGATCAGGAAACTTTCGAACAATTGCACAATGTTGACGAAACAAATCCTGAACTAATTGAGAACGGCTACATCGTTGATCCGGTTCAGGAAAAGCGATTGTTTCGCGAAAAGTACCTGAAGTTTCTCGACGACCGTGAAAAGGACGAGGTTCAAATCTTTTTCGTAACCAACTACTCGTGCAATTTCGATTGTTCGTATTGCTATCAGGCTGGTTACGAGCAATTACCGGTTGCTTTGTCGAAAGAGGTGATCGATGCTTTTTTTAGTTACATCCAGACTGAGTTTTCAGGAAGACGAAAATATATTACCCTTTTTGGTGGTGAACCGTTTATGAATGCTCCGCGCCACAAGGAAAACATGACGTACATTATCGAACGGGCTGCCGCGCTGAACCTAGAAATTGCCGCGGTTACCAATGGTTACAATCTGGAAGAATACATTCCCATTTTAAAGAAGGGTATCATTCGCGAAATTCAGGTGACAATAGATGGAACCAGCGAAATACACAACCAGCGTCGCTATCTGAAAGGCGGGAATCCAACTTTCGACCGTATTGTTCGCGGGGTTGACCTGTTGATTGAAAACAACATTCCAGTCAATTTGCGCATGGTGGTTGACAAACAAAATATTGGCAATCTGCCTGATCTGGCTCAATTTGCCATCGACAAAGGCTGGACTGCTTCTCCGTTATTTAAAACCCAGTTGGGACGAAATTACGAACTGCACGAATGTCAGGCAAACCAGTCGAAATTATATTCGCGACTTGAACTGTACCAGGATTTGTACGATTTGCTAAACCAATTTCCACACATCAGCGAATTCCACAAACCGGCATTTTCTGTTTCCAAATTTTTGTTCGAACAGGGCGAAATGCCCGCACCTCTTTTTGACGCCTGCACCGGAACCAAAACCGAATGGGCTTTTGATTTTACCGGAAATGTTTATGCATGCACCGCCACTGTTGGCAAGCAGAACGAGAGTCTCGGAACTTTTTATCCTGAAATCAGGAAAAATACGGAAGCTGTTGAGGAATGGCAGGAACGCGATATTTTATCTATCCCAAAATGCCAAAGCTGTAACATGAGTTTGATTTGCGGCGGCGGATGTGCATCAATGGCAAAAAATTATAACGGAACACTGAACAGTCACGATTGCCGCCCGATAACTGAATTGCTGGAACTGGGAATTGGACATTATTTTAACGAAGAATAAATGGACTGTACCAATTGTACCTACGATAAACAATGCAGAAAAACGGAAACCTGCAGGGCAACTTCGTTTGATGTGGATGAGGTGGTTCAAAAATACTCGGAAGAAGCAGCCATTGTTCAGGCAGCTGCAAGTTTGGTCGATGACGGACGTGCCGGAACATTGTCGCGACTTCAGGAAACCATCGCTTTTGCGCAGAAAATGGAATACAAACGAATTGGGCTGGCATATTGCTACGGCATGGAAAATCAGGTCAAACAAATTGCCGGAATTATTCGTAGTAATGGACTGAATGTTAGACCGGTTTCGTGCACAGTTGGAGGAATCCCGCAAAACGAAGTGAACCCTGAAAGTTCAATATGCAACGTCTCCTGTAACCCAATCGGGCAGGCACTGCAATTGAATCACGAGAATGTTGATTTGGTACTTATGATCGGACTTTGCCTGGGACACGACATTTTGTTTCAGCGCGAAGTGAAGGCCGATTGCACTACGCTGGTTGTGAAAGACCGCGTATACAATCATGCACCGTTGAAAGTGTTAGAGGATTAAAAAAACCAAAAATATATACCATGAAAGAAATAGTTGAAGCAGATTTTGAAAAAGAAGTATTGGCCGGTGGAAATGTAATAGTTGATTTTTATTCGACCGAATGTGCTCCATGTGAGGCTATTGCGCCCAAACTGGAAGGTCTTGAAAAGCTTTTTGGAAAAGAAATCAAATTTGTGAAGATTTTTCGTCAGGGAAACCGCGAACTGTCGGATAAATTGATTGTAAAAAGCTCACCGACACTTTTATTTTATCAGGATGGGGAAGAGGTTTGCGGTCGTCTGGCAGGTGGCGTTAAGCGTTCCGAAATTGTTCGCGAGCTGAAACACATTCTCGGTAAAGAAAAAGTAACTCATATAATGGCAACACAGCAACCTTTTGTAACCGATGTTGATGTGGCTATTTTAGGAGCTGGTCCGGGCGGTTTGACCGCAGGATTGTACTTGTGTCAGGCTAAAATAAATACCGTTTTAATCGACATTGCGCTTCCCGGCGGATACGTTTCAACTACCCACATGGTGTCGAACTATCCCGGTTTTATTGATCCGCAGCCCGGCTATCTGCTTGGGCACAACATGTCGGAACAAACCAAACAATGCGGAACCACCTATAAAGTGGCGGTTGACGTTACAAAAGTCGATCTTCTGAAAAAGGAAATTACCATTGACAACCAGGAAACTATCCGCGCCAAACGAATCATTGTTGCCACCGGAACTTCGCCTAACAAAATGGGCATTCCCGGAGAAGTCGAATTCCGCGGAAAAGGAATTTCGTATTGTGCGACCTGTGATGCCAAATATTTTGGCGACAAGGAAGTGATTGTTGTTGGTGGCGGAAATTCGGCCATCGAAGAAGCTGATTTTATCTCGAAGTTTGCCTCCAAAATCACCATCATACATCAGTTCGACCAACTTCAGGCCAATAAGACAGCGCAGGAAAAAGCTTTTACCAATCCAAAAATTTCGTTCCTGTTATCGCACGAACCGCGTGCAATTAAAAAGGACGGAGATAAAATGATTGTTGAGGTGGAGGATATGAAAACCAAAGAGATGAAAACGATCACTGCCGACGGTATTTTTGTTTTCATTGGGCTAAAACCCAATCTTGAAATATTCAACAATCAATTTGAACTCGATGAGTGGGGATACATCAAAACGGATGAAGATAAACGAACCAATATTGATGGCGTGTTTGCCGTTGGCGATGTGACCAGCAAAAAGTACAGGCAGATTACAACAGCCATTGCCGACGGGACCATTGCGGCCATTTCAATCACCCGTGAAATTGGATAATACCGATTGAAGAAATATAACAGTCCAATCTTCGCACACTCGATTGGACTTAACATTTCTGTTCATCGGCATTATACCATAATGTGTTTGGACTGATTTAGATTTGCATTTGGTATAAATTGTAAGTTTTAAGGGGTTAATATAAATTCGGAAATTCCGGTATTCATTTTCCTGAAAAGGGGAGTGAAGCCGGA
>CAMDGL010000259.1 GCA_945897845.1 Chitinophaga pinensis
TGTTTCATGCGGTTTGGTTTTAAATTGTTCTTCTAAAAGTATACCTTCTCCACGAATTGTTTTTAAAAGTATTTTAATTGGCATGAAAAGTATCGTTAATTTGTATAAACTATATTCAAACAGTACATTTAGTCGTTTATTATTCTACTTTCAGACAGAAATTGATTGTTAACATGTGGATTGATCTGATTATTTACACCCCAATGTACGTTACCGGATTCTGGGCATTGGTGCTATTATTATCGTCAGGAAAGAAAAACAGGGCGAAACAATTCCTTGGGATTTTTATGATCCTGGCATTTGGGGTCTATTTCTCTCATGCTTTATATTTCAGGAACCAGTTTTCGGTTTACCTCTTTTTCGACCCTATTTATATCTTTTCTTCACTGTCAGTTTATCCAATGTATTATTGGTATATTAAACTGCTGACTGTTGAATCGGATTTTAAACCGGGCAACCTTAAATGGTTTATTCCTGCTTTGTCCTTAAGTTTGACGACGGCGCTGATCTATGTTATAATGGCTCCTGCCGAAAGGAGTGAATATCTGCTTGCATACTTATTTCGCACTGAAGAGATGAAAACAGGATCAATTCTGTTAACCATTCAACGAATTGTTTTTATCGCCAGCCGTTTGATTTTTATGATTCAGATTTTCATATTCCTGATTTTAGGAAGAAAACTCGTACTTCAATACAATAGCAGAATTGCAAATTTTTATTCCAACCTTGAAAGTAAAACCATTACCTGGGTGAATCTATTGTTATACTCATTTTTTGTAACCTCACTGATGAGTATCATCTTTAACCTTATTGGCCGATCAGTCTTTTCAGGCACAATTTTTCTATTGCTGATTCCTTCTGTTATCTTTAGTGTTCTGCTTTTTATAATCGGATTTCAGGGGTATATGCAAAATTATACGGTTGTTGATTTGGTTGCAGATGAACAAGACCAGGCCGGTTTAAGCATGAAGGAATACAATCAGGCACAACTTAAAGTCAAACTTCTAGACCTGTTTGTCATTCAGGAGATTTATAAAAACCGCGATCTGAAAATTACATTGGTATCACAGAAACTGCAAACCAACCGAACTTATGTTTCAAATCTGATAAATTCTGAATTCAAATGTACTTTTAGCGAGTTTGTTAACCAATACCGCGTTATTGATGCGAAGAAGCTGTTGGCAGATTCGAAGCAACAGAATTATTCGCTTAACTTTATTTCAGAAGCTTCAGGATTTGGTTCAATTCAATCGTTTATCAGAATTTTTAAGGAACACGAAGGTATTACTCCGGGAAAATACCGGGATAGTAAGTTTTTAAAGGAACGCCCAAATTAACCTGTCACAGAAGCTTTAGGATTGGTTAAAACATGATTCAGTTTCTTTTCATCAATTTATATAAATACTGTTTATCAAGCAATTAGCCGACAATATTCAAAAATGGGAAAGAGTAATTTTTATGCTCTCAAAATTCACGGTTTTTTATAAGTTTGTGCATTCACGAATCACTTCAGCTAATTTTGATCCGGATAAAAAAATCATATCAGTTTTCATTGATCCTGCTACTGTTCTGTTTGCCGGTTTTTGCACTGGCCGGAAAAGGAAATATGACAGAACTGTCTGATTCGCTGCGAATTTCAATCCGGCTAAAATCACATCTGCTCATTCATCCCGAACAGCTTGGCCCGGGCCAGCTCGATTCGCTATTTCAGGATAATATTCCGCTGGCCTTCCTAATTTCAGGAACATCGAACGATGAATTGGATCGTCTGCTGGCAAAAATTCCGGCAAAAAATCTACCGGTCATGATTATTTCTGAAGAAGAAAGTCTGCAACAAAGCAAATTCCCTTCAGAAATATTCTTCCTGAATGGCCGGAATATGGATAAATTCAGGATTTCAGAAAATCATGAATCGCAACTTAAACAACTCAGCTGCAATGAATTGCTCTGGATAATTGCTGATGCTGAATCCTTTCCTTCAGCCGACTATTTTGTCAGCTTTTGGGAACGTACCGGGAAACTGCCCAATTTTATCCAGGTCGATGCCAGAAATATCAGGAAAGCTGCCGGTATTGTTTCAAATCTGAACAATCAGCCAAAAATATTCGGAGTAATCAGAAATGGTAACGAATTGCTTGCCGAAGTGTCGTGGAAAGATTTTCCCCACCGCAGAACAAACGGATACTTTAGCTTTCCGACCAGCATTGGAAGCAGCCCGGCGCTGGCGCCATACAAAGCTGGCTATCAGTTTTCTCCTGACATTATTCTTCCAAGTCCTGAAAATCTCAGGAACATGAAAATCTTCAATGTGGTTCCACTCGATCCCGATTTTGGGTTGACGGATCATTATTTCTTTTCAAATAAAGTGCAAAACCTGCAACGGGAAAATGACGCTGAAATAATTAATTATAGTATTGATTTCAAGGATGATGACACCTGGGATAACTGTGCACATTTCTCCGGAAATGCTTATGCCGACTGCGGTTTGATGAGCCGCTCAGCGCTAAAACCCAATTTCAGTATTACAGCCTGGATTAAAGCGACCGAACTTGGACAAAACAATTGCATAATAGGCAAGGGAAAAGATTTTGTGCTGAAAATTCATGACGGACTATTGACTTTTACCGTACAGGGAATCAAAGATTACCATTCAGTAAAAACTCAAATACCAATCAATCAGTGGACTTTTATCGGGTTGGTGCATTCGGTCGCCGACAATCAGATCACTTTTTATATGAACGGCGAACGAACAGAAACGATCAGTTTGCTAACACCTTATGTGCAATCGGATTATACAATGTTGATCGGGAGCAACCTTTGGGAGGAATATTTTGCAGGTTACATTCACGAAATCAAAATATGGGATAGAGAATTGAATGAAGATCAGGTGCGAAATGAATTTTTGACTTCAAAAGAGAACCAAAGTCCGGTTTCTGCAGGCTTTATCATTGGGATAATAATTTTACTCGGAGTTTTGGGTTTCATTTTATTTAGACAAATACGCCGAAAAAGATTATCAGAAACCAAGGTAAAACCACTTCCGGGTGCTCTTTTAAAACAAAATTTTTCCGTTCACGATGCTCCTGAAAAAATCAATTGTTTTGGTGGCTTGAAAGTAATCAACAGTGAAGGGAAAGACATCAGCTTAAAATTTTCTCCCAAAATAAAACAACTGTTCGTGCTCATTTTGCTGCACAGCGGGTTGCACGAGAAAGGTATCAGCTCAAAAAAACTGTCAGATTACTTGTGGCCGGGAATGAGTGTGCCCAAAGCAAAAAACATTCGTGGCACAAATATTCAGAACCTGAAAGCTTTGCTGGCTTCATGTTCCCAAATGAAACTGGTTTTTCAGGATAAACTCTGGAAGTTTGAATTTGCCGATGGCTATTTTATTGACCTGTTTTATGTTGAAGCAAAGTTAAATGAGACCTTGATTTCTGATATTGAAAATATAAATAAGGAATTGCCTGAATTACTGCTTATTCTGAAAAGAGGAACGCTCTTCCCAAACATGAGCGAATCGTGGGTTGATCCGTATGTTGACCGAATGAGTGACCGGATCATTGAGTTTGGGCTCAAAATATTCCGTTTACTTCCTGAAGAAAAATTCGAGTCCATACTTCTTGATATGGCAGAAGTTATCAGTATCAACGATCCGCTGAACGAGCCAGCTTTGCGCAGGAAAATAAGCATTCTGATCCGTCAGGGAAAATTGAGTCTGGCACATTCGGTTTTTGATAATTTCGTGAAACTGTATTTCGAACTTTACAAGGAAAAGTACCCCAATGATTTCAGGTCGTTGGTTGACAAAGAATAAATATTTTCTACGTAAGTTGCACTTTATATGCTTTTATGGTAAAAAACATACTGAAACCTGCTCGTATTACCCCATTTATTACCCCTCATTTTACACATCAGATGCTTTTTTTGCAGTAAATTCATTGATTCAAATCTGAACTTACCAAATTCATTTATATATGACTGAAAAAATCAACAATCGGCGCGATTTCCTGAAGAAATCGCTGTTTGCCGCTGCCGGGATCACCATTATTCCGCGGCATGTTTTGGGTGGAAACGGTTTTCTTGCCCCAAGCGATCAGCTGACAAAAGCCATCATCGGAGTTGGCGGAATGGGCCAGGGGCACATTGTTTACGAAGGCACGCGCCTGCTTGCCATTTGCGATGTGGATAAAAACCACCTGAACAGCACACTTCAAAAAGTTGGATCAGAAGTGAAGGGATATTCCGATTTCCGTGATGTGCTGCTTCGCCCCGACATCGACATTGTGCACATTGCGACCCCGCCTCACTGGCACGGAATCATGTCGGTAATGGCGGCTCAGGCCGGTAAAGATGTTTGGTGCGAAAAACCCATGACCCGAACCATCGGCGAAGGCAAACGTGTGGTGGAAGCCATCAATGCCACCGGAAAAATGTTCAGGCTAAATACCTGGTTCAGGTTTAAAGACAATTTCTACGGATTGGGCACGCCTGTTAAACCGCTCAAAAAAGTAGTTGAAAGCGGCGTTTTGGGCTGGCCATTAAAAGTAACGATCAGCGGCGTGACCGGTTTCGACTGGAAATTCTACTGGGTTGGAAAACCAAACCTGACACCGGAACTTATTCCTTCCGAACTGGATTACAACATGTGGCTCGGGCCTGCTCCCGAAAAACCCTACAATGCACACCGCGTTCACCAGACTTTCCGCGGATACTGGGATTACGACGGCGGTGGATTGGGAGACATGGGACAGCATTACATCGATCCGGTTCAGTATTTTCTGGGGAAAGACAATACCAGTCCGGTGAGGGTTGAAGTGGACGCGCCGCAACAGGATTACGATGCGATCGGAACCTGGAGAAAAATAACCTACACTTACGCCGATGGTTGCCAGATTATTCTGGACGGCGAAAACAAGGACCAGAGCGCTGCATACATCGAAGGTCCAAAAGGAAAGATTTTCAAAGGTTTTAAATCAGACATTCCAAACCTGAACGCGCTGATTGATACGCTTCCTGATCCCGAACCACAAATCGGCCTGTTCAGCGAATCGGTTAAAACACGCAAAAAATTTGCACTGAACGAAATGAACGGACACCGCTCTGCAACCATTGTAAACATGGGCGTTATTGCATTGCGTCTGGGACGCACGCTCGAATTCGATCCGGTTAGTCAGACCTTCATCAACGACGACGAAGCCAACAGGCTCATCGATCAACCGATGCGGGGAGAGTGGAGGATCTGAAAAAGTTCCAGGTTTCAAGTTCCATGTCAGCTCTGAAGGAGCTGAATCTGAATAACCCGGGGCGTAGTGAGGAACGAACGAAACCCCGGGACCAAAAGAAAATGGAAAAGTCGTCCGCGGAAAATGATGATCAGAGACGAAATTATCTTTCGGACGGAATAGCAAGAAAAATTGATAAAGAGAATTTAAAAACAAACCAGATGATAAAAATATCAAAGAATATATTGACCGTGTTGCTGGC
The DNA here is from genome assembly GCA_945897845.1 of Chitinophaga pinensis. Classification (GTDB taxonomy): domain Bacteria; phylum Bacteroidota; class Bacteroidia; order Bacteroidales; family Prolixibacteraceae; genus Aquipluma. The sequence continues at coordinate 5,488 of CAMDGL010000259.1, forward strand.
CTTTTTCCTGATGGCTCCTGCATTTGCGCAGGATAACCGCCGGTTGGAAACGAAAGTCGCCGATGTGCTGGCACAGTTTCCGGCACAAAATGGCGATCACACCAGCAAGCTGATGCTTCAGATGATCGAAACCGGGGCGCCCGGAATCGGAAAATTCTGCGACATGATTGTTCCTCCCGGAACCGGAAATGACACGCAAGCCCGCATGGCTTTGGAAAGTCTTGCCCAGTATGCCGG
>CAMDGL010000260.1 GCA_945897845.1 Chitinophaga pinensis
ACCGGTTGGTCGAAAGGCTGGCGGATCAACCTTTGGGCGCGTTTGTGGGATGGAAATCACGCTTATAAAATGTACCGCGAATTGCTGAAATATGTTGAACCCGATGGCGTCAAAACCAATTACGCAAGGGGAGGAGGTACCTATCCCAATTTGTTCGATGCCCATCCACCGTTTCAGATTGACGGCAATTTTGGTGGTGCTGCAGCTGTTGCCGAAATGCTGGTACAGTCAACTGAAAACGAAATTCGTTTGCTTCCGGCTCTTCCCGAAGCTTGGGAGAGTGGTTCGGTAAAGGGAATCTGTGCACGCGGCGGTTTTGAAATAACGATGGAATGGAACAACAAAACCATCAAAAAACTAAGTATTTACGCAAAAAAATCAGGCAAAACAAAGCTCTATTACGGCAGTGAACAGAAGGACATTGCCTTGAAAAAAGGGCAGACTTTGGAATTGAACTGGTAAAAAAAAATAAAACCCGGAAAGAAAATTCAAAATGAATTCTTTCCGGGTTTTGTTTCTCAATTTTATTGTCCTGAATTATTCAAATCTGGCAGCAAATCCTCCGGCGGGCAACATTTTAACAGGTAGTTTATCGCCTTTCGTTACTGATAATTCATTGCCGGCAAACGATTTGTTGTCGGCGCCATCGGTAATTATTTTAACCTGATAGGTTTTACCTTCGGTCAGAAAATCAAGCGACAGGTTCATCTCCTTTTCAACTTGTTCGCCATTGATGCCTCCCATAAACCATTTTTCTCCCGAACGGCGGGCCATTACAACCTCTTTTCCGGGATAACCATCCACCAATTTTGTTTCGTCCCAAATGGTAGGCAATTGTTTGGTGAAATCCTGCACATACTCAGGCATTGCTTTGTAAACATGCGGGAAATCTACCAAATGAACCACTCCAGCTTCAAAAACTATGGTCAACGCCAGTTCGTTGGCAGAGGTGGTCAGGTGAGGATATTTTTTATCAGATAAACCAAAGGGTGTGTAATCCATCGAACCTACAGCATTCCTTGTAAATGGCTGGATGGTATTGTGCCAAACCGCAGTTTCAGGATAGGTTTCGCGGAACATGTAGCATTCTTCGCCAACGATGGCTTCCATGCCAACAAGGTTTGGCCAGGTACGCTGCCATCCGCGGGGCAAAGTACAACCATGAAAATTCACCATCACCTGATTGTCGGCTGCATCTTTCAAAATACCGATGTACTGCTGAATGATGTGTTGTTTGTCGCTCTGAAAGAAATCAACTTTCACGCCTTTCACGCCCATTCTGTGCAGTTTAACGAATTCAGCTGTACGGGTATTCGCGTCAAACATCAGATCGCGCGGCGCCTCGGTGACAGTATTGTGCGGGCCGCCCGAATTGTACCACAACCAGATTCCAACATTCTTTTTGGCGGCATATTCAATCAATTGATCAATATTTCCGCCACCTTCCATCATGTTCCAGTTGGCATCAACCAGGAAATATGGAATTCCCCATTCCGAAGCAAAATCGATAAAAGCGACCATGCTTTTGTAATTCTTCGGACTGTCAGGATCGGCCCACCAGCTCCACGATGCAAGTCCCGGTTTAATCCAGCCGTTGTCTGTAATTTCTGAAGGATCGCTTAAATCGGTTATCAGCGTAGTTTCGGCAATGGTTGCCAACTTTTCGCCTACAACAATTACCCGCCATGGAGTCGCCCAGGGCAGCGACTCTGATGTTGGGTTGGCACTGCCAAGTCCCATCGCTTCATTTTCGCCGGGATATTGAACCGAGTATAGTCCTCCTTCAGCATTCTGAGCAAGTCGCGATGCACAATAGGTACCATCGAGCCCGGCTTCAGTAAGTAAAATCCATGCGTTTTTTGTTTCGAACAGACTTGCGAAACACCAGCCTTCAGCTTCAGCAGATGCTTCCCCTATGCTGGAACCATTGGTGTAATTGCGCTCATATCCGGGACTGTATTTTGTTATGCTGTCGTATGGCTGAATCCATGCTTTTCCTTCCGAAGGAATTTTAAAACCGGTTAATTCTTTTGTAATCTCATAATTTCCCGAATTTGTTTCCGGAAACCGGTATTTGAAGGCTATACCATCATTGTAGGCACGGAGAATTAATTCGATTTTTGCCTTTTGATCATTTTCAAAAGTTACGGTTAATTCGTTTGCATTGTTGTTGCATTCCAATTGCTTCCCTGTAATCAGTGTGTATTTTTCATCGATCGTTTTTTGATTTTCAACAGAAATAAATGATAAATTGCTGCTGAATTGTGCATCTTTTCGTTCAATTCCAACAGGAGATTCTTCGATAATTACGGTGTCGGAAAGAAGCACCTTATAATATAGATGACTTTCTTTTTCATACAGTTTAAATGAAATTTGCAGATCTGGTGACACTACCGTCCACTCTTTTGGCTTTGAACATCCGGAAAAAACGACGGCCAAGGCCACTGAAATTAAACTGAAAAACGTTTTGGTTCTCATATTATTTGGATTTTGGTTTATTCCTAGGCGGGTAAAAGTACTGAAAAAAGCTCAGTAAGGGAATTGTCGGTTTCTAAAATATTACCGAAATAACTTAGAATGAGGATGAATGGGAAGTGGTTTTATCTGAAAAATTATAATTTCGAAGATTGGCATAGAAACAAAAAGCCTGAATATCGTTGATATTCAGGCTTCTATGTTTGCGGAGAGAGAGGGATTCGAACCCCCGGACCGCTCACACGGTCAACGGTTTTCAAGACCGCCGCGTTCGACCACTCTGCCATCTCTCCAAACGCGGTGGCAAAAGTAGAAAATATTTTTAATCCGCAATGGATATTTCAGGAAATATGGCAGAAATATTTTTTTTAAAAAAGTTTTCATAACGGTTGTTTTTTTGAATCTTATTTTGGAATTTAGTATCACAATTTTGTGAACCTTTTAAAAGCATTGATTTTATTAAGGTTTTCATTTTCGGCAATGATATTTTTACTGGTATTAATATACTATATTTGTATTTCACATATTTTTTAAACCTTAAACATGTTTTCTTATGAACAAAGCACAATTAATCGATGCAATTGCTGAAAAAGCTGGCTTGACCAAAGCCGATGCAAAAAAATCACTGGATGCTTTTGTAGAAGCTACTTCTGACGCCCTTAAAAATGGCGATCGTGTTGCTCTTATCGGATTCGGCTCTTTTTCAGTTGCTACACGTAGCGCAAGAACCGGAAGAAATCCTCAATCAGGTAAAACAATTGAAATTCCTGAAAAAAATGTTGTAAAATTTAAACCAGGTGCTGAATTGGCAGATGTTGTATAGTCTATTCCTGTAAAATTTACAAAGGGGCTGCATAAATTTTATGCAGCTCTTTTTTTTATCTTTGCCGTGCAAAAAAAATTACATGGACACTAAATTGATACAGTTCCTTTCAGAATTTGTTACCTCTGACAGGCTTACTTTGTTTAATAAAATACTATCACATCGAACCAATTACCTCACAATTGTGCTTGAAGACCTTTACCAGACGCAAAATGCAAGCGCAGTTGTTCGTACTTCTGAATGTTTTGGAATTCAAAATATCCATGTTATCGAAAACACCCATACTTTTCAGGCAAACAAGGATGTGGTCAGAGGTGCTGCCAATTGGGTGACTGTTAACCATTACAGTCAAACAGAAATGAACACTCCTGAAGCATTGCAGAAATTGCGTCAGGAAGGTTACCGCATTGTTTTAGCGACTCCGCATGAACATGATGTGGACTTGGAGAATTTTGATCTGGAAAAGGGAAAAGCTGCCATTGTTTTTGGTTGCGAACGGCCCGGTCTGACAGAATGGGCAAAAAATGAGGCTGATGAATTCATGAAAATACCGATGGCGGGCTTTACCGAAAGCCTGAACGTTTCGGTGGCGGTTTCGGTGGTTTTGCACCATTTGACGCATCAGCTCCGCAACCATTCAACTATTGACTGGCAACTTACTGAAAGCGAAAAGCAAAAAGTAATGCTCGATTGGCTGCGCGTATCGTTAAAACGTGTTGATTTGCTTGAGAAAAAATTTGAAGAACTGAATAAATAACTATAAAAATGGAAGTTTTTGCTGAAAAATTTGCGGACCTTAAAATATTGAGATTTGCAGTACCCGCATTTGAAACGCTCGACCTGAATAAAAAACTATACATCTATCATCTTTCTCAGGCAGCCCTTTGCGGCCGCGATATTTTGTGGGATCAGAACAACCGGTTCAATCTGAGAATTAGGGCAGTACTCGAAACAATCTGGAAAACGTTTAAAGGAAACCGCGATACTGATCTGTTTAAGTTATTTGAAGTATATGTGAAACGGGTCTGGTTTTCAAATGGCATCCACCACCATTATTCAACCGAAAAAATACCTGCCGGTTTTCCGAAAACCTATTTCAATGAGTTAATTGCAAATTCAGATTGGTCTGGATTTAAAGTTAATTCAGGACAAAGTTTTGAAGTATTCATTGCTGAAATTCAGGACGTAATTTTTAATCCTGAAAAAGAAACAAAACGGGTAAATCTTGATCCGAAAGATGATCTGGTCGCATCGTCAGCCAATAATTATTACCAAAAAGTAACCCAGGGCGAAGCGGAAGTTTTTTATGCTGAACTAAAAACAAAAGCAGGAGCAGAGCCTGTTTCGTTTGGATTGAACTCGACTTTGGTTAAAGAAGATGGTCGATTGATTGAGCAGGTTTGGAAGTTGGATGGCAAATACGGAAAAGCGATTGAGCAGATTGTTTTTTGGTTGGAGAAAGCGTTTAATTATGCGGAAAACGACCTTCAGAAAAAATACATCGGACATTTAATTGAATATTATACCACTGGCGATCTGGCCTTGTTCGATCAATACAGCATCGATTGGGTGAAAGAACTGGAGGGTGATGTTGATTTCGTAAACGGCTTTATTGAAGTGTACGGCGATCCGCTGGGAATAAAAGGAAGCTGGGAATCGATCGTGAACTACAAAGACAAGGAAGCCACCAAGCGGGCAACTATTTTAAGCGAAAATGCACAATGGTTCGAGGACAATTCGCCGGTTGCTCCTGAATTTAAAAAGACAGCGGTAAAAGGAGTGAGTGCAAAAGTGATCAATGTGGCGATTTTAGCAGGCGATTGTTACCCGGCAACGCCGATTGGAATTAATTTGCCTAATGCCGAATGGATTCGGGAAAAACACGGTTCAAAATCGGTTACCATCGAGAACATTACCCAGGCTTATTTTCTGGATTCGATGAACAATGGAATGCTGGAGGAATTTGCGGATTCGGAGGAGGAAATTGAAAGGGCGCAGCAATTTGGTTATCTGGCCGGAAACCTGCATACCGATTTGCACGAATGTTTGGGACATGGCTCCGGGAAAGTGCTTGAAGGGGTGAGTACAGAAAACCTGAAAAACTATTATTCGACCATCGAAGAAACACGTGCCGACCTTTTTGCTTTGTATTATATGCTTGACAACCAAATGTTGCAGCTTGGATTGCTACCTTCGGTTGAAGCTGCCAAAGCTGAATATGATGTTTACCTGAGAAATGGACTGCTGACACAATTGACACGCATTGAGCAGGGAAAAGACATTGAAGAATCGCACATGCGCAACCGTCAATTGATTGCCCGTTGGGTTTACGAAGCCGGAAAAACGCAAAATGTGGTCGAATTCGTCCGGTCAGAAGACAAAACTTACGTCAG
>CAMDGL010000261.1 GCA_945897845.1 Chitinophaga pinensis
GTCTATCAGCGAAATGGTTACATGAATGATTGGGATGGAAATGCAAATGTGACCAAAATAGGAACAAATTCGCTGCCTTCTGGAACCTACTATTTTATTGTGGATTTTGGAAGCAACAGGCACAAAACCGGCTTTGTATATCTTGACAAGTAAAAAATGACTATTATAAAATCAGGAACTCATGATAAATAACAAAAATGCAGGAAGGATGAAAATCAGATTCATTATTCTATTCCTTTTGGGCATCGTTGGGAGCGTTTCGGCTCAGCAGGATCCGATGTTTACTCAATACATGCACAACCCGGTTTCCATTAATCCGGCCTATGCCGGTAGCAGGGGAACTTTAAATGCGGTATTGATGCACCGGCAGCAATGGATTGGTATTGATGGCGCGCCCAAAACACTTACTTTTTCAATTAATAGTCCATTTATTAAGTACAATATCGGGATAGGGTTTAGCTTGATATACGATCAGATAGGGCCTGTGAAGCAAACCGGTTTATATGCAGATTACGCTTATCACCTTAAAGTGACCGAAAAAGTAAAGTTTGCTTTTGGTATGAAGGGCGGTTTAAACATCTACGATGTAAATTTGATGGGACTCCAGGGAGCGCAATATGAAGATGAAGTATTGCTGAATGGAGTCCGAAAAATGTATTTACCCAATTTCGGGATTGGAAGTTATTTGTATTCCGACAGATTTTACCTGGGACTTTCGATTCCGAAAATGCTTCAGAACAGTTTGTCTGATAACCAAAATACCTTGACAAATAAAGAGGAACGGCATTACTTTTTCGCCGGAGGTATTGTGGTCGATATCAGTGAGAACATCAGGTTTAAACCTTCTTTTACTTTCCGAATGGTGAATGGTGCGCCACTTTCGTCAGAGTTCTCAGGAGCAGTTTTATTGCACGACCGTTTATGGCTGGGAGCAATGTACCGCTTTGCCGATTCATTTGGTGGTATGGTTAAATTTGACATTACCAATCAGTTGAGTTTGGGCTATTCATTCGATATGACACAATCGCGGCTTCGGAATTACAATCAGGGAACCCACGAAGTTTTTATCAGTTATGATATTGCCTTCAGGAATAAAAAAATATTGTCACCAAGATTCTTTTAGCATCTAAATACAAATTACGATGAAACGAGTTATTTTTCTAAGCATCCTGTTAACAGCTGTTTTGTGGTCTGCAACATTGCAGGCACAATCCATACTCGAAAAGAAAGCCGATCAGCTGTATGAAAATTTTTCGTACAGCAAAGCCGCAAGTATATATGAATCGTTGTACAAAAGATATCCTGAAAACGGGAAGCTAATACAGCGGTTGGCATATTGTTACGACAAGATGCTGAACTATAAAAAAGCCTTGTTGTATTATTCCTATCTGGTGCAGATTGACGAAAGAAAATTGGAGGACTATTATGAATATGCCCAACTCCTTCGCATTGACGGCAGGATTGACGAATCAAAAAAATATCTTGAAAAATACCTTGACCTGGCGCCCAACGATTTGCGTGCGCTCAATCAATACAATCAACTCAATCAGATTATTACGCTCAAGGATAAAATTAAAAAAGTAGATGTAAAGGAAGTGGATGGAAATACCCGGTTTACAGATATGAGCCCGGCCTTTTTTAAGGATCAGATGGTTTTTTCATCGGCAAAAGACAGCTTTTCGATGGTTCGGGATCAGTTTAAATGGACAGATCAGCCATTTCTGGATTTATTTGTAACCAAACCAAACCCCATAGACGACTTTTCAGAATCGTCCGTTTTATCGAAAAAATTAAATTCCAGGGTTCACGAAGGTCCTGTATGTTTTTCGTCAGATTTCAATACCATTTATTTTACCCGAAATAGTTATGTTACCGATAATTACAAGAAATCACCCAACGGTGTAAATAACCTGAAAATCTTTATTTCCAGATTCGATGGAAAAGATTGGTCAGAAGCTGTAAATTTTCCATTCAACAGCAATTCATATTCGGTTGGTCATCCGGCATTGTCGCCCGACGATAAAACCCTTTATTTCGTTTCCGACATGCCCGGTGGACTTGGAAAAACCGATATTTATAAATCGGAAATGGTGAATGGCCAGTGGTCGAAACCTGTAAATCTGGGTGAAACGATTAATACCGAAGGCAAGGAGATGTTCCCGTTTGTTGATAAGGAAGGAATTCTTTATTTTTCATCCGATGGCCGCCCGGGAATGGCAGGTTTGGATATCTATGCCGCGCGGGCTGTTGAAAATGGCCAATACATCGTCGCAAATTTCGGATCCCCTATCAATTCAAAATACGACGATTTCGGACTGATTTTAAATACAGATTCATTGTCGGGATATTTTACCTCTAACCGTGAGGGAGGGGCAGGCGACGACGATATTTATTACTTCTCGGTGGCCGCAATCGACCTTCAGGTTACCACTCTTTTGGAGCGTACCCGCGAAATAATGCCTGACTCGAAAATTTTCCTGAAAGACGAAAAAGGGGAAATTATCACTTCAACGATCAGTGATAAAGAGGGCAAGGCCGAATTTTCAGTAAAACCAGGATTGAAATACTCCCTGCTGGCCGAAAACAAAACGTATGTTTCAGATATAATGCCTGTTAGTATTTCACGGCATTTATTTGGCCTTGAACAAAAGGAAGACGTTCTTCTCAAACAAGGCTTCCCATATCTGACCATTGAAGTAATTGATCCGGAACAGGGTTTAATTATTCCTTTGGCAATTGTCGATATTTCGGAAGGCAAATATGATGAGTCGGAACTTGAAGAAGAAAATGGGGTAATCCGCATGAAAATGAACAATTCAACCGATTACACTTTCGATGTTTCTGCTGAAGGATTTTTCCCGAAGACGGCGAAATATTCGAGCACAGGTTTGGTTCCCGGAGAATATTCATTGACCATTGAAATGGAGAAATTATCAAAAGGGAAACAATTTACCCTCGACGATTTATTTTATGACCTGAATAAATCAAGCATCAGGCCCGATGCAGCGCTTGTGTTGGATGCCCTTGCACAGATATTGCTCGAAAATCAGGAAGTACGCATAGAGATTGGTTCACATACCGACAGTCGCTCTTCTGCCGAATACAATTTAAATTTGTCGCAGCGCAGATCTGAGTCGGTTGTTGCGTATCTGATCAGCAAAGGGATTGCTGCCGACCGTTTGGTGGCAAAAGGATACGGCGAATCGCAGTTAATTAACAAGTGTGCCGATGGAATTGATTGTCCTGAAGAAGACCATCAGGCCAACAGACGTACCGTTATTGAAATCCTGAACAAAGATATCCGCAAAGTGAAACGTGGAGCCAGGGATGTTTACTACTTCTAAAATAATCAGGATAAAAGTATAAGGCAACAGAGAAATCATTCAGTTGCTGAAATGAGGCTAATTGGTTGTTGAGTTGTTTATTAGGTAAAAGGCTGTCCGTCGAAAGATAGGCAGCCTTTATTTTGTTTACAGGATTGCAGCTATTTCACTCAGGTATTCAACTTTCTCAGCTTGCCCAAGTTCCCTGTATCCGATTAGTAGTTTTTCAATCAGCCGTTTAATAATGATGCGGTCGGGACATGCTACAGTCAGCTTTTTCCGTTCAGTATCATCGGTGGTATGCTGAATATAGTCAACTTCTTTTGGACCAATGATGGCTCCGTTGTTCGACGGATTGATATAAAAAAGAATTGCATTTTCGGTTTCTTCACCATGCACCAATCGAGCCATGTCTTTGTCGAAATAACCTACAAGCGGATTTTTCTGGAAGTCGATGTAATGAACCGGTAGGTTCAGCGATCGGGCAATCAGTGTATATAAAATGGCAATTGAAACCGGATTGCCTTTTTTTGTGTCCAGTATCCTGTTTATGTAAGAGTTGTGAGGCGATTCGGGATTGAAATAATCAACCTTAAATTTGAGCCGGTCATAAAAAACATGGTTCAAAATAGTGATTTTCTCCAATGAAGTAAGCGAGTTCCTGAATTCGAGCCAAATCTCTTTCCTTATTTTCTCGAGTTGCAGTTGAACGAATTTCAGTTTCAATTCGGGGTACTGATGGCGCGAGATCAGAAAGAACCCTTCAAAAAGGTCGATTGATTTTTGATCTGACCAATGTCTGATTTTCTCTTTTGTATCGTTCAGCTGGATTTTCTGGATGATAGATTCAATGCGTTTCTGAACCAGTTCATCCAGGCTGGTTTCCCAGATTTGCTCCAGATGATCGACCACAGTAATGTCTTCTTTCAAGAGTTCGTCCTGAACAATGTGAAAGACCGAATCATCCGGGTCGTCCAAAAGCATAATCAGCGAATCCAGCTTTTTTTCAATCATGTTTTTCTATCCATTAATTGGTTAACCTTTCCAGAACAAGTTGAATCAATGTTTCCATCGATTCGTGGTAATCAGCGTTTGCTTCTTTTTTCACCCGGTTGGCAATGATCAGACAAATGGTCAGCGCTTCGTGCCCAAGTAATTTCGACAATCCATAAATGGCCGAACATTCCATTTCAAAGTTGGTAATTTTTTGCTTTTCGAACTCGAATGACACTATTTTTTCGTTTAAAAGCGGATCGGCAAGCGGTAGTCGTAGTACTCTTCCTTGCGGGCCGTAAAATCCGGGAGCAGAAATGGTTACTCCTGAAATGGTGTCATACTGGTGTATTTTTGAAAAAAGCGTTTCCGAACAGTTTACCACGTATGGCGATGTCAGTTGTTTTCCCCAGCCGGTATGTTGTTTGAAAGCTTCTTCAAAAGGCAGGTCTGAAACCGAATCGCGGTTGGCATAAAAATTCAGCAACCCGTCGAACCCGATGGCTTTTTGCGAGACAACGAACGAATTGACTGGCAAATAATCCTGAAGTCCGCCCGAAGTGCCTATCCTTACGAAATTTAATTTGCGGAAGTCCGGTTTGATTTCGCGTGTTTTCAGGTCAATATTGGCCAAAGCGTCCAGTTCGTTCACCACAATATCAATGTTGTCGGTTCCTATTCCGGTTGAAACGATTGTTATGCGCTGGTTGTTGAACTTTCCGGTGGTGGAAACAAATTCACGGTTATGTACCTGAAATTCAATGTCAGTCAGTAATTTTCCAATTAGTTCAACCCTTCCCGGATCGCCAACAAGAATGATATTATCCGCAATTTGTTCGGGAGTGAGGTGAAGATGGAATATACTTCCATCAGCGTTTATGATGAGTTCAGACGATTTGATCATTTTAATTATTTAGGACTGCCTAATCTATACAAAATGAAGTTAAAAGGCAATATTTTCAGTTATTTTTGTGAGTCATGAGAAAGATCAGGAATATACATTTAACGGACGACCCGGAAGTCTACCAATGTTTCGGCTGTTCGCCCCATAACGAATTCGGATTGCACCTCGAATTCTGGGAAGACGGCGACGAAGTGGTTTCGTACTGGAACCCCCGTCCGATTTTGCAGAGTTATCCGAAAGTGGTACATGGCGGAATACAATCGACATTGCTCGACGAAATTGCCGGCTGGCTGGTTTACGTCAAATGCGGAACGGTTGGTGTAACTGCCGAAATGAAAGTCAGGTTTAAACAACCTTTGATGATCGAAGAGGGTCAGGTAACCATCCGGGCAAAGTTGCTGGAGCGAAATACACGGATGGCGGTAATTAAGTCATGGCTAACCAATTCGTCAGGAAAAGT
>CAMDGL010000262.1 GCA_945897845.1 Chitinophaga pinensis
TCCACAAAAATATCAAATGTGTGGATAATAACCCACAAAAAAGGCCGGAACTTTCTGTTCCGGCCTTTTAAAATTATTTTTTTAGCCAATCACCTTGTGGGGAATAAAAGTGGGGTCTTTATAATACGGTCTGTACGTCCTTATATGGAAGTCCAAAGGCATCGGCAACACCCTGGTAAACAACTTTGCCATCTACTACATTCAGACCTTTTCTCAAAGGTTCACTGTCGATGCAAGCTTTTTTCCATCCCTTGTTGGCAATATCCAAAGCATAAGGGAGTGTTGCATTAGTCAATGCCAAAGTTGAAGTGCGTGGCACAGCTCCTGGCATATTGGCAACGCAATAATGAATTACATGATCGATCACAAAAGTAGGATGATCGTGGGTTGTTGGCACGGTAGTTTCGAAACATCCGCCCTGATCAACAGCCACATCAACCAAAACAGTTCCCGGTCTCATGGTTGGAAGCATATCGCGGGTAACCAGTTTGGGAGCAACAGCTCCGGGAATAAGCACTGCACCAATGATAACATCAGAATGCTGAACCATTTCACGAATATTGTATTCGTTGCTCATCATTGTTTTTACATTGGCGGGCATAATATCGTCGAGATAACGCAAGCGTTTCAGGCTTAAATCAATAATGGTAACATCAGCGCCCAAACCACCGGCCATTTTAGCTGCCTCGGTTCCAACAATTCCGCCGCCAATAATCAGCACTTTTGCTGGAGGCACTCCGGGAACACCGCCCAGCAAAACACCATATCCGCCATAAGTTTTTTCAAGGTATTTGGCGCCTTCCTGAATTGACATACGTCCTGCCACTTCCGACATCGGAATCAACAATGGCAGTGAGCGATCCGTCATTTCAACAGTTTCATAAGCCAGGCAAATTGATTTGTTCTCCAGCATGGCCATGGTTAAAGGCTCACCTGATGCAAAATGAAAATACGTAAATAAAATCTGGCCTTCTTTGATCAGTTTGTATTCCGACTCGATCGGCTCTTTCACTTTGATGATCATTTCAGCAATGGCATACACTTCTTCGATGGTCGGAAGAATGGTAGCATGTGCGTGAATGTAATCTTCATCGGTAAATCCGCTTCCCATACCTGCAGTTGACTGCACATAAACAGTATGACCATTTTTAACCATTTCGGCTGCACCAGCCGGCGTTAAAGCAACCCTGTTTTCGTTGTTTTTAATTTCTTTTGGAACTCCTATAATCATAGTCGTAGTTTTTTTATTGTTTTCGAAGGCTTCAAAATTAGGCGATCCGGATATCGGAAAACATGATAAAAGACAATGAATTTGGGTACTCTCAACGATCTGTCATACAGATTCTAAACTTATTGCTTTGTTTTCTTCCTGAAACTATTAAAATGAAAGTTATTGTGCTGTTAAGATTTCACATTAAACCAAAACCTAAAATTTTTATTTAGAATTGATAATCGTATATTTGCCGCCTCATTGATAATATTTTTTACAACATGCCTATTACATCGGAACGCGGTAATTTGATGCCGGATTCGCCTATCCGGAAGTTGGTTCCTTTGGCTGACAAAGCAAAGGAAAAGGGAAGAAAAGTGTTTCATCTGAATATCGGGCAACCGGATTTGCCGGCACCTCAAAATGCGATTGATGCCATTCGGAACATCGACCGGAAAATTCTGGAGTATTCTCCAAGTGAAGGAATAAAATCATTCCGTGAAAAGCTCGCGGTCTATTATCATTCTTTTAAAATTGATGTTTCTGCCGATGATATCATCATTACCACCGGAGGTTCAGAAGCGGTTACCTTTGCTTTTCTTGCATGTTTGGATCCGGGCGATGAAATTATCGTTCCTGAACCGGCTTATGCCAACTATACAGCATTTGCGATTTTGGCCGGTGCAATTATCAAATCAATTCCATCGAAGATTGATGAAGGTTTTGCTTTGCCTCCCGTTGCTGAATTTGAAAAACTGATTACTCCGCGGACCAAAGGAATCATGATTTGCAATCCGAATAACCCAACCGGCTATTTGTATAACCGCACTGAAATGAACCAGATTCGCGACCTTGTAAAAAAATACGATTTATACCTTTTCTCCGACGAAGTTTACCGTGAGTTCTGCTACACCGGAGCACCTTATATTTCAGCTTTTCACCTTGCAGGTATTGAGCAAAATGTGGTGCTGATCGACTCTGTTTCGAAACGTTACAGTGAATGCGGATTGCGGATTGGCGCTTTGATTACCAAGAACAAAGCACTGAAAAAGAATGTGATGAAGTTTTGTCAGGCACGTTTGAGTCCGCCACTGATCGGACAAATTGCCGCCGAAGCTTCGCTCGAAAACAACAAGGAATACATGCACGACATCTACGACGAATATGTTGAGCGTCGTAAATTCCTGATCGACGGGCTTAACCGCATTAACGGCGTTTATTCGCCAATACCGATGGGAGCATTTTACACCGTCGCCCGCCTTCCGGTTGACGATGCCGATGTATTTTGCGCCTGGTTGCTGAGCGATTTCGAATACGAAAACCAAACCATCTTCATGGCTCCTGCATCGGGTTTTTATACCACTCCCGGTTACGGAAAAGATGAAGTCAGGATTGCATACGTGCTGAAAAAGGAAGATTTGGCCATTTCGCTGAAAATTCTGGAAGAGGCACTTAAAGTTTATCCCGGAAGTAAAGTTAGGAAGATGGTAGCAGTTGCAGCTGAATAAATATTTTTAAATCTCATGGTGGCAATTAGAAATATAGGGTTTTCATTGATTTTTATGCTGATCGTTGTCAGCCAGATTTTTGCATTCCCCACTGATTGTGCTTCCGCCACTGATGCTGCAGATTTGGAAACTACCGATTCTGTTCCACAGCAGGAGATTCAAATTCCGCTTAGCAGTTATTTGTTTGCCATTGAGGTTAATAATTATGCCCAGACAATTACCGATAAGCACCGTCTGGCTGCTTTGACCACACTTAAAAATCAGCACATTCCGGCAAACTTCGACTTTCGGACTTATGCTGATTTTCCAATCCCAACCATTTATAGTTCGCCAGTTCCCATTTTTATCCGAGGGCACGCTTTGCTGAATTAGTGTTTTTCCGCTTTCGTTTGCCGTATAAAACCTGCTCCGGATGATAGTCATCCGCTTGTTTTTGGTTTGCTGATAATTGTCCTTCAGATTCTGTCGCGGCATTTTCAATACGGATTAGTGTGAAATAACAATTCGGATAAACAAAAAATATCAATAAAAATGGAAACCAAAGAACAGGCCAATGTGCCAAAAAAGAAAAAAATGAATGATTTTGTACTGACATTTCTGGGAATCGCAGCCCTATTTGCTGCGTTATTCCTGTTGAAATATTTAATCCATGCAATGCAGCTCATTTAGAAATTTTATAATTGGATAAACGGAAGTCCTGTTGGTGATCATACGATTGCCGGCAGGACTTCTTTTTTCTACTGAATTTGAATGCATCCGTAAATTATTACTGAAAATGTATTCGATCGTAAAAGCTATATTGAAAGAACAAATCCGCAGAAAAGCCACCGGTCGAAAAGATTTTCGGATTTTCCTCCACAACCGATCAAAGCGTTTAAATGCCCAACTATTACAACCGATCCGCCAGTCCTGGTTATCCACTCGCTGGCTGTTTGGAAGGACTTGCAGAACTCTCCGGAATGCAGATGGCGGTTGAGCTACAATTAACTGGGAGCCGAAGAATGTCGTTGATTTTAAGCCATTCAATAACAACGACAACAAATACAGCAACGACAACCGGAAAACCATCCTTTCTTCCGGAGAAATTTTTATTTTTGCTAATTAAAATCCAATAACCCTAATATTCAATCCATGAACAAAAACTTGATACCCGTGATTGCTGTTGCAACAATGTTATCGGCCTGTGCCGGTGGAGGAACCAAAACTGCCGAAAAAGAAACGTCCAAATTTACCGGTGCTGCCGGCGAAGTGAAACTGATGACCCTTGATCCCGGCCATTTTCATGCCGGTCTAATCCAAAAATCAATGTACGAACAGATTGATCCTACTGTTTACGTGTATGCCCCAGAAGGCGATGATTTAAACCAGCATCTGGCCCGCATAGAAGGATTCAATACGCGCGCCGAAAGCCCAACTTCATGGGTCGAAAAAGTTTATACTGGTAGCGATTACCTCGAAAAAATGCTTACCGAAAAACCCGGTAATGTGATGATGGTTTCCGGAAACAACGCAAAAAAGACCGAGTACATTCAAAAAGCCATTGAGGCAGGAATAAATGTATTTGCTGACAAACCGATGGTAATTACACCCGAAGCTTTTCCAATTCTGGAACAGGCTTTCAAAACTGCAGAAGAGAAAGGCGTTCTATTGTACGACATCATGACTGAGCGTCACGAAATCACTTCCATCGTTCAGCGTGATCTTGCCAATAATGCCGAGGTTTTTGGAGGGTTGATTGACGGAACTCCAGAGCAGCCTGCAGTAACCAAGGAAAGCGTTCACCACTTTTCAAAAATGGTTGCAGGCAGCGCATTGAAACGTCCGGCCTGGTTTTTTGATGTGGAGCAACAAGGCGAAGGTATTGTTGATGTAACGACTCACCTTGTTGACCTCGTTCAGTGGGGCTGCTTCCCCGAAGTGATCGTGAACAAAACGGATGTGCAGATGATTTCGGCCAAACGATGGACTACCGACATTTCTCCGGTTCAGTTCGAAAAAGTAACTTCACTGAAAGAATTCCCCGAATTTCTGAAAAAGGATGTGACAGATGGAACTCTAAAAGTATATTCAAATGGCGAAATGGTTTATAAACTGAAAGGCAAAGTAGCCAAAGTATCGGTTATCTGGAATTTTGAAGCTCCGGAAGGAACAGGCGATACCCATTACAGCATTATGCGTGGTAATATTTGCAATGTGATGATCAGGCAAGGCAAAGAAGAAGGATACAAGCCAACCGTTTACATTGAGGCAATTACAGCGAGCGATTTGGTCGCTTTTGAAGCCAGCTTGAAAAAAGCGGTTGAACAGGACATTGCGGCTAAGCATTCAGGCTTGACACTGAAGAAACTAACCGATAAACTCTGGACAGTAGAAATTCCAGCCCAATACAGTGTTGGCCACGAAGCCCACTTTGGACAGGTAACCGAATTTTATTTGCAATATCTGAAAGATGGCAAATTACCTGAATGGGAAGTTCCAAACATGATCACCAAATATTACACAACCACCGAAGCTTTGAAATTGGCCAAACAGTAATCATGGCAAAATGGGAATAAGAATTAATCATCTTCAACACATTGGGATACCTGTTACCGACCTGAATGTTTCTGAAGCTTTTTACCAGAAGTTAGGCTTCATAAAGGTGACGAGTTCCGAATTTGATCACAACGGCAATATGGGCAAAATGATGATGATGCAATTAAAGGATATTATCATTGAATTGTATCAACTGCCTGAAAATGATCTGAATGAAATAAGATGCAGAAATGACGGGCACATCGATCATGTAACTTTTGATGTAAGTGATATTGATCAGACCTTTTCCGCAGTAAAAGAAGCATCTTTTCAAATTCTTGAAGATCAGCCGGTTTTTCTGCCATTCTGGGAAAATGGGTGTAAATATTTCAACATTCTCGGACCCGATGGTGAGCGCTTGGAGTTTAATCAGATACTCTGAAG
>CAMDGL010000263.1 GCA_945897845.1 Chitinophaga pinensis
AATTGCCGAACTAAACTCAATGTTTAACTTTTCGGTGAACGGATTCGGATAGGCTTTGATGGTTGGTTCAATAACTACTGGTGCAATTGCGGTAGCGATTTCTGGTTCAATTGTGGCTGATTTGGTGGCTGCGCCAACAGTTATTTCACCATCCTGAATTGTTTGTTTTACAGTAGTTACTGCAACCCAGTTACTGGAGAACCATATTCCACCAGCTTTCCGATACAAGGTAATTGCAAGTTTATCTGGATTTCCATCGGTCATTTCAAGCTGGAAAGTTGCTCCACCTTCAACCGCAATCGTTCCACCAGGAATCTCTTCAACCAGATTTGCTTTACTGCTGAACGAAGCAGTTGTACCTAAGAGATTGAGTAAAGATATGGCGTTACTTGTAATAACGTTTGTGTGAGGTTCACTATCCAATGTTCCATCAGATTTATAGTAGCTGGAAACAGTTATTGTCGCCTTACCTTGGGGGTTTGTCAGTTTTTTATTAAACGTAACATCGAACTGGAAATCGGTTTTAGTGCCATTTGTTCCTTTTATTAAACCTGACGAATTAGAATTTACTAAGGAACCACCACCTTGTATAAAGCCACCGGGGATAGGTCTCGAAACTGTTATCATTCTATGTTTGGCGGCATTTGTAGTTATTAAATCAAGCAAAACTGAACGTTTTTAGCATTCAGTTTTGCAAATAATTTAGAAGAAGGGTTGAACCTACAATTTGTGAATATAATCCGCACTTTCCTTGAATGTTTCGGGATCCATTTCAACGAAATAGTTCTTTACCCCGCATTTTTCTGCTGCGGCAAAAAGTTCTTTCCAATCAACTACGCCTTGTCCTACTGGCACTTGTTTGTCGGTGGTTTTTGACCAATCGGCCAGGTGGGCGGAGATGAACCGGCCCGGATATTTTTTGAAATAATCGGCAGCTTTGTATCCGATACTGATAACTGCCACCTGAAACTGCATTTTCACCAGGTCGGCATCGAATTGTTTCAGCAGTTCATCGTAAATCAGCAAGCCTTCAAGCTTTTCGAATTCCATGTGGTGGTTGTGAAAACCAGTCTGGATACCGGCTTTTTTTGTTTTCGCGCCAATTTCGTTCAGTTCATCAGCAGCTTTTTTCCAGTCGCCCATGGTGGCATCTTTTGGCAACCAGAAACTGGAGCAAATCATTTGTTTTTGTCCAGATTCGAGCGCGAAATCAATCCGTTCGCTCAGGTTGTCCCGAAGTTCGCCCATTCCGTAATGCGTACTTTCCAGTATTAGACCGGCATCTTCCACAATCTTTTTCATTTCTGATGCTTTCATACTTACCAGCGGTCCAAATCCTGAACTTACATATCCGGGAGGAGAGCACATTTCAACACTTTGGTATCCGTGTCCGGCCATCATTTTTAAGGTGCCGGAAAAATCTTTGATCAACTGGTCTTTAACAGTCCAAACCTGAAAGCCAAGCGGTTTTTTTAAGGCTTTTGCGCCTGTTGCTGCCTGGAGGTTCATCGGGAACTGCGAGGCAAGCATTGTTGCCCCGATTCCCATTGCACTTTTACCGAAAAATTCTCTTCTGTTCATGTTGGTTTTTTTATTGTTGGTTTATTAATAATTGCGGCAGGCTACTTGCAAAAGGCTTCGAATGTATGTTTTCAATTTGCGGCGCATACAGAATCATCGTTTCAAATTATAAGGTTGGATGCGCCTTTTACTGTTTCACCTCAATTCCGGCTACAAATATTTCGCTCCTCTGGAGCTTTTGCTGCGTGGCTAATTGCTAACCGGTTCAGAATGTCAATGCCTGATCAAATTTTCTCATCTTCTCACAATCTCACCTTCTGGCTGCTGGCAAAAGCCTTCGAATATATGTTTTCAATTTTCGGCGCATACAGAATCCACGTTTCAGATTAGACGATTGGATGCGCCTTGTGTTACTTGTAATTCTCAATCCCCGGGTTCCGTTTTACCGCACCCGGGGTTATTCATATTTGACTCTTTCAGAGTCTTTTGAGCGGTAGTTTTGTCTGAACGTTTTATTGATTACTATCTATTGAGACTGTCTACTGAGACTGAGACCGGGTCCACTGCAACTGACCACTTTCCCCTGCTTTAAATCTCCTCAGGACTCCAGCCTTTTCTGTATCCGCGCGATAGGTATTTGTTGGCATCTTCAACATTGGTGATTTTGCGGTTGGCTGCATCGTACTTCAGGAGCCGACCGGACCGCAGTGCAACTGCATATAAATTAACTGCTTCGGTAATATCGCCAGCTTCGGTGAAACTTCCGGGGCATTGTTTTCCGGTTTTTACAGCTTCCATAAATTGAATGAATCCCGAAGTTCTTTCCTTTTTCGGAAGTTCAGGAACCGTGCGACCTGCCATTCGTTTTTCAGGAATAAGCTGTGGATTGTTCACATGGAAACCGGCCAGAATTTTCCCTTTGTCGCCAACGAACATCATGCCTTCGGCGGGCAATTCCTTGTTGTCTTCATACAATTCTTCGGGGACTGGTGGACGCATTCCTCCGTCGTACCATATTAAATCGACTGCCGGACGTGAACCTTTGGCGGGATATTTAAACCTTACGGAACTGGCAAATGGGAACGAAAAATCATTTTTAACCTGAAAAGCCGTTGAATCGCGAATGCCGCAAACGTGGCTGAAATTTGGTTCGATGATGGTTGGGTTTTCCAGTCCGAGCGCTTTGAAAACGGTCCACAAACTGTAATGTCCCATGTCGGCCATTGAGCCTCCGCCGAAATCGTACCAGCCCCTGAAAACCATGTTGGTGTAATACGGATGGTAGGCGCGTTCAGCTTCGGGACCCAGCCATAAATCCCAGTCCATTCCGTTTGGAACTGCTGGCAAATCGGTTGGAAGGGTAGGGTATTGCGGCCAAACCGGTCGGTTCGACCAGTTGTGTACTTCTTTGAGGGTTCCGATGGCTCCTTCGTTGATCCAGCTCATCACCTGATCCATTGAGCCGTTCGAGTCCCAGGCAATTAAATGGGTAGTTACTTTCGACTTGCCTGCCATTTCGATAACTTTCCGGCCTTCTTCCAACCTGTTCGAGATCGGTTTGTGCGTGGTAACGCTGATACCTCTTTTCATGGCAGCCATTGCAATAATACCGTGAAGATGGTCTGGTGTCATTATTTTAACGGCATTCAGGTCCTTTTCTTTTTCGAACATTTCGCGGAAATCGGCATAAGCCCGGCAATTGCCTGACTTTTGACCGCCGCGAAATTTGGAATAAAAGGTATCAACTATTTCCTTGCCGTTGTCTCGTCCTCCGGGGATGGTATTGTCGCCGCCCGATTTCCAATCCGGATTCTGTAATGTTGAACGGATTTCGTCGCGAAGCCCGTTTTTGCCCCAATCGAAATATCCGGTTGCATATTTTTGCGGATCGCAAACGGCCACGATTTGTAATTCAGGAATAGATAAAAGCGGAAGTAATTCGCGAAGGCCTTGCGTGCCGGCGCCAATGTATGCCAAAGTGATTTTATCGCTGGGAGCAACAAAGCCGGTTCCGCCGAGTACGTGCCTTGGTACAATTGTCAAAGCCATCGCGGAAGTTGCAATTCCACCGATAAATTTGCGGCGGGTGAGTTGATTTTTTCCGGAAGCTACTTCTGAAGTTGGACATGAATTGCCCGAAGGAGTTGAGTTTTGTTTAATCATTTCAGGAAAAGTTAGATTGGTTAATTATCAGAAAAAGTTACGGGAAAAGATACTGAATTTTTCTTAGATTTGAGTTTACTCTAAAAGTCATCCGATGAATATATTTTTTAATTATATCTCAGCTATATGTATTCTGCTAATCATCTAATTATGCCTTCATCCGGAATGTCATCCGATGAATGTTTTAAAAAGAGCCTTAATAATTAGAAGCAGATGATCAGCTATTTACGCCTTCATCGGATGACTATGATAGACTGTTAACCAATAAATTTATAAATCAAAAATGATGGAAAAAAATCTTTCACGACGTATTTTTCTGCAAAGAAGTATCGTTGCCGGAATCGGCCTTTCAATGATCGATCCTTTTACAGTGCTTGCAAGTACAAAAAAATCAGGAATGAAACTGGGTTTGGTTACCTACCAGTGGGCCAAAGACTGGGATTTACCGACATTGATTGCCAATTGTGAAAAAACAGGATTCCTGGGTGTTGAATTACGCACAGAACATGCCCACAAAGTGGAGTCGAATCTTTCGGCCATTCAACGTGCCGAAGTAAAAAAACGGTTTGACGACAGTCCGGTTACCTGTTTGGGGTACGGGGCAAATTTTGAATACCATAGTCCAGATAAAGTGGCACTTCGGAAAAATATTGATCAGACCAAGGAGTACATCCAGCTTTGCAAGGACATTGGTGCGACTGGTATTAAAGTAAAGCCAAACGGTTTGCCTTCCGAAGTTGCGAAGGAAAAAACGATTGCGCAGATTGCCGCTTCGCTGAACGAAGTTGGTAAGTTTGCCGGTAATCTGGGGCAATTGGTGAGGGTTGAAGTGCATGGAAACCTTTCGCAGGAAATACCAAATATGAAGGCGATTTTTGAACAGGTGACCGAAAAGAGCGTGAAAATGTGCTGGAACTGCAACGACCAGGATTTGTTGCCGCCCGGATTGGAACCCAATTTTAATTCAGTAAAAAAATGGTTCGGTGATACTGTTCATGTTCGTGAATTGAATGTGGGCAATTATCCTTATCAGCAACTGATGGATTTGTTTACCGGGATCAAATACGATGGCTGGATTTTGCTCGAAGCCCGCACTGAACCAGTGGATAAAATTGCTGCTATGAACGAACAGATGTCGGTTTTTAATGAAATGATTGCCAAAGCAAAAAAGGGCTGAAAAAAAATTGGTTTTACCTCAGATTACTTAAATGAACACAAAACAAAAAAAATCCCGTTACGACGGGATTTTTTTATGCTTTCGGTATGTTCAGTAACAATACCTGTTTTGCTTGTCCGATTTTTATTTGAATGACAGACCAACAGTTGAAACGCCGGTTGAAAGATCAAGGAACATTCCAACATGGTTACTGAGGTGGTATTCGGCTCCAAAGTGTAAGTCAAGAAACAATGGTCTTGCAGTGTGATAACCATCATATGTTTTGTATCCTTCATCCCATCTGGTGTTTACGATTGTAAATCCCAATGAACCGGCTACATAAAAATCCCAGTTTGAATTCGCATTCAATGCTTCATCCAAATAATACGAACCTTTAACACCAAGAGGCATTACTGTTTCACGATAATAATATTTGTCATTTCTGTATGATAAGAAAGTGACAAATGGAGCCAATGTAAAATTTCTGGCTACATCAAATTCGTAGTTGAGGTTAAAAACCGGCAATGAGCGCCCAACGTAGTTGTAATAGCCGTAATAACCGCCAATACCCAAACCTGCATTAAAGGTGCCACCGTGACTTTCGCCACCGTTTGTGCGGTTTTGAGCTGATAAATTCGTCCCAAAAATCATCAGAAGAGACAGTAATGTAAATGTTAAGATTCTTGTTTTCATTATTTTTATTTTAGAGTTTGGTAATAAAATTCAATTCGATAATTATTTATTTTTGCCTTTTCCGCCATTTTTATCACCACCGTGTCCTGAACTTTTGCCGACGCTGCGTTTTTTATTCTGATCGGAG
>CAMDGL010000264.1 GCA_945897845.1 Chitinophaga pinensis
TCCGGCAACGGCTGCAAGGTTGGTTGTAACGAAAATGTGCGAGATTGCAGTGGCATTTGCAGATCCTGAAGCAGCCAGCTGTGATCCGGGATTGAATCCGAACCAACCCAGCCACAATATGAATACACCCAAAGCTCCAAGAGTAATGCTGTGACCGGGAATAGCGTTAACTTTCTTTCCGCTGTACTTGCCAATGCGTGGGCCAAGTGCAATGGCGCCTGTTAATGCCACCACTCCACCTACCATGTGAACCACCGTTGATCCTGCGAAATCGTGGAACGGAGTGGCCAATTGCGATAACCATCCACCACCCCAGATCCAGTGACCGGAAACAGGATAGATGACCGCTGAAACAACAAGTGAAAAGATTAAATAAGATTTGAATTCGGTACGTTCAGCCATTGCTCCTGAAACAATAGTTGCAGCGGTTGCAGCAAATACTGTTTGGAAAATCAGGAAAGCTTCCGCGGGGATTCCACCAGTCCATCCATTTTTGAAGAATAAATCAGGGGTCCCGATGAATCCGGCGATATCAGTACCGAACATCAAACCAAAACCCAATACCCAGAAAACAACTGAACCTACAGAGAAATCCATCAGGTTTTTGTATAGAATGTTTACCGTGTTTTTCGAACGGGTGAATCCCGCTTCCACCAAGGCAAAACCTGCTTGCATGAAGAATACCAGGGCTGCTGTTATTAAAACCCAGATGGTATCTATTGATCTGGCCATATCCGCTGCGGATGCGGCCAAAGATGTGAGTGTTACTTCGTCCATGATTGATATTTTTTCAGTTGTTTTTAAATTTCCTTGCCTTTGATGAACAATGACTCATCTCCAAATTCCCCGGTCCTGATACGGTATGATTCATCGATGGTCGAAACAAATATCTTTCCATCGCCGATTTCACCTGTTCTTGCAGATGTCATAATTGCCAGTACTGTTTTTTCAACGTTTTTGTCGCGAACAATAATGGATAGGATGGTGCGTTCGATGGTGCTTGTGTCGTAAGCAACACCTCTGTAAACCCTGCCTTCCCTGGTTTGTCCTATTCCCCTGACATCCCAGAAAGAGAAGAATTCAATACCTGCTTCGTTGAGGGCATCTTTAACCTCTTCGAATTTTGTTTTGCGTATAATTGCTTCAATCTTTTTCATGTCTATATATTTTAAATTTGAATAATCTTATCCGAACATAGTGTTATAGGGAAAATCCCACAACCATAAACATCTGATTCTTGTCGGGATTGAAAACGACCTGTCCGGTTACCGGAACTGAGAAACTGTCAGTAATTTTAATTACTTTACCTGTGCCAAGTGCAATGTTGC
This sequence comes from Chitinophaga pinensis, assembly GCA_945897845.1. Taxonomy (GTDB): domain Bacteria; phylum Bacteroidota; class Bacteroidia; order Bacteroidales; family Prolixibacteraceae; genus Aquipluma. The sequence continues at coordinate 1,329 of CAMDGL010000264.1, forward strand.
ACACATTGAATTTTCCATCAGAGGTATGCCATCCGTCACCAGCACCAACTGTTAAACTGAAATTTTTGAAAGCATAAGCTGCCTGGAAGTATTTGTCTTTGCCTGCCGATGCGGCTACTGATGCTTCATTTAAAATGTAGTTTGCGCTTAAACTTAAACCGCCAATGGCATAACCTAGATTAATTTCAACTGCATTTGTAGAATCAGCAGTGAAAGATCCTCCTGCTCTTGGATAGTAATAGTCTGTTAAGCCAAGGCTAAGGCCATTTGAGAATGCATAAGAGATATATGGATCTGCTTCGGCATAGCCAGCGGCATCAAATGATCCCCAAACTCCAATAGTTAAACCTCCAGTATTAAACTTTACAGAGGGCTGGAAGGCTGGTCCGGTACCTAATGCAGATCCTCTCCATACGTAGTTGCTGTAAAAATCAGCTCCTGCAGTGAAAGGCGATGCTTTTTCTTCTACTTCTTGTGCTTTTACGTTCAATGTGCAAATTGCCAGAACTACAAAAACAATGAGGGTAATTTTCTTTTTCATGATACTTAATTTTTAGTGTTAAACTTTTATTTGTTATAAATCTGTCTTTGCTCTCTAAATTTAGGGGGGGCGGATGATAATAAATAATACTTTTCGATATGCACCCCTTTCGTTTGATATGCTTGGTCAAAAGTATGTATTTTTTCTAATGGTGTGAATATTGAATTAGGGGGTTGTTGTGAATTAAAGATAAATTAACAAACGAAATGCTTTAAAAAATGGGGTTTAGACTTAAAAAAGACTTAAAAAAGTCATAAATTATCTAAAAATATAGGGTATATCTATAAAAGTAGTAAAAATGTAATTCTAATTCAGGCTTCTAAATGTTTGTATATCAAATAGTCGTGTTGATAGGTTTATCTATATTAAAATGTAAGCAATAAGATATATAAAATATCAAAAAGATACAATAGATGTCTATATTGAATTAAAAAGTAAATAAAGTTGCATTTGATTTGGTTTTGATGATTTGAAGTATTTTGAAGTAGAAATGCAGAAAAAGGTGTTTTTTTTGCTTATTGTTTTTTTTGTTCAGGTTTTAAAGTACACAAAGCTCCAAAGTGCAGTTTTATTATATTTGCAGTCTATTTCAGGTAAATTTTAATTTTCATGAGGCAACAACTTTTTAGATTTTTGAAATATTTTCTATTCTGGATGATCTTCTTTTGGGTTGCCAAGGTTTTTTTTCTGATATGGAATTTTGAAATAACGAGTCAATTGTCGTCTGGCGAGATTTTAGGCATATTTTGGTATGGTCTGAAAATGGATATCTCAACCGTTTGTTATCTCCTTATTTTGCCGGGATTGTTGTTAGGCTTCCGTTTTTTTTTGCAATCAACTTTTATTAATCGATTCATACGTACATATACAATCACTTTTCTGATTGTTGCTTCCGCGTTGATCGTGCTCGATTTGGGTTTATACCCGCATTGGGGAACACGTGTAAATGTTACAGTATTCAATTATCTCGGTGATCCGGTGGCCATTGGTGCATCAGTTTCTTTCAGTGACGTGTTGTTGGGTTTATTTATAGGGGGCAGCTTTCTTTCAGGTTTTCTGTTGCTTTTTAAGCGGCTTTTTCCCGAAGGAATGGCTTCATCCTGTAAAACAAAATGGGGTGCTTCGCTTCTTCAGCTTTTTATTGTCGCTTCCTTGATTCTTCCAATTCGCGGTGGATTGGATACTTCGCCGTTGAATCTTAGTTCGGTTGCTTTTAGTTCAAAATTGTATGTCAATCAGGCTGCTACCAATTATTTGTGGAATTTTGCAAAATCGGTAGAAAAGCGCAAAAGGCTTACGAATCCATGCACTTACATGGAAAAGGACGAAAGCCAACGGATTTTTAATGAATTTCAGAAAATAGACACTTTATTTCTGCGTCCCCAACTTATCAGGCTAAATCCTGAGAAAAAAACCAATGTAATCCTTGTAATTTTAGAGAGTTTCACCAATAAAGTAATCGCTCCTTTGGGCGGATTGAATGGAATTACACCCAATCTGGATTCTCTTTGCACCCGAAGCACGGTTTTTACTTCCTTTTATTCAACCGGAAACCGGTCTGATCGTGGTATTTCTGCATTGCTTGGCGGATATCCTTCGCTACTGAGCACTTCCATCATGGTTTATCCTGAAAAATCAAATGGTTTGACTTTGCTTCCGGAGTATTTTAACCGAAAAAACTACCATACCTCCTTTTATTACGGGGGCGACATCAATTTTTATAACCTGAAGACATTTGTACTGAAGGGCAATTTCGGAAAATTGGTCACCAAAGATGATTTTCCATCTGAATTGGGACGGATGTCGAAATGGGGAGTTCCCGATGGATATGTTTTTGAAAGGGCAACCGAAGATTTGAAAAACGAGCAGGAACCTTTCATGAAAACCATTTACACCATTAGCAGTCATACGCCTTATGATGTGCCGTTTTCGAAATTCTCCGGAAATTCAAACGAAGAGAAATACCTGAATTCGGTGGCATATACCGACAGTTGTCTGGGTGCTTTTATCGATTCGCTCCGGAAATCGCCGCTTTGGGACAATACCTTATTAATAGTAACATCCGATCATGGGACTTTACCGCCGGGTCCGACAGACATTACCGATCCGGAATCGTACCTGATACCGATGATTTGGTCGGGTGGGGTGGTTGATTCAATACAACGGATTGAAACCATCGCGCAACAGGTTGATTTTGGTATTTCGCTAGTTCATCAGTTGGGTTGGGAAACTGATCCTGCTCCATTTTCAAAGGATTTTTTCACTTCACAGCCCCACGCTTTTTATATGCTCGATTCTGGTTGGGCATATGTTGTTCCTGAAGGATGCTTCTATTTCGATCAGAGCAGCAATGATTTTGTTCCGAAGCCTGCCGGTAAACCCGTGGATTTAATTTTTCCGAAAGCATTCATGCAGGTTTTACACGATGATTTTATTAACCGATAAACAGTAGAAACGCGATTTATCGCGTCTCAAAATTAATAGACAAGCAATATGTCACAACAAAAAAATAAAATATTTCTGATTATTAATAATTATGCCGGCCATCAGAATGGAGCCGATTCCGTTGATATTGTGGTTTCGTATTTAAAGAAAAATGGTTGTTTGGTTGATTATTCCTTTACAAATCACCCCGGACATGCCACTGAACTTGCTCTCAATGCAATTGCCGATGGTTATGATTTGGTGGTTGCAGTTGGTGGCGATGGAACTGTGAATGAAGTTGCACAAGGATTGATAGGAACCGAAACGCCGATGGGAATTATCCCTTTGGGCTCGGGAAACGGACTTGCCCGCGAGTTGGGAATTTCGATGAACTTACTTAAAAGTGCCAGAACTTTAATTGAAGGTAAAAATCTGAAACTGGATGTGTGCAAACTCAACTATCAGCGTTTCCTTTGTACCAGTGGAATTGGTTTCGACGCGTTGGTTGCCCATAAAATGAGCAAGGCTGCATCACGTGGATTTCTGAAATATGTACAATTGGTTGTTCAGGAAAGTATATTTTACAAACCGCTTGATGTGCGCATTAAAATTGACGGGGTTTTAATAGAAAAGCCTGTTTTCCTGATCACTTTTGCCAATGCTTCGCAGTTTGGGAACAATGCTTTTATTGCACCTGCAGCCAGCATGACCGACGGATTGATTGATGTGGTGGTTGTACGTAAATTCGCGAAAATATGGATGCCGGTTTTCGCAGTTGCCCTGTTTACCAAACTGATACCAAAACTTCCGTTTGTTGAATGTTTCAAGGCAAAACAAATTGATCTGGAGCTGGCTGATACGCCCTATTATCATTTCGATGGCGAGCCCGGACAGCTGCAAACCCCGGCTCAGATTATACTTGATGCAAAGAAAATTTGGGTGAGAAGTGGAAAAAGTAGCTCAAAAGATTCTTAATATCGAAACTTATCTTGGATTTAAAATGTTTTGTCTCTGGCTTCGCATATTTTATTTAATTCTGTATATTTAACCAAAGTTAGATCTGACAAAATGAATACACCCAAAAAATATCATTTAACCCGTCGAAATTTCATTAAAGTTTCAGTTGCAAGTACCGCTGGAATTTCTTTTATACCCCTATATCTATGTCCTCCGAAATCATCATCGTTGGATGATGTTATTAAAGTTGAGCAATTACCTACTATAGTGAAGCGTAAATTTGGAAACTTCGATTTTGATGTTACTACAATGGGATTGGGGGGGCAGGCTGCATTACAGTTGACTCCTTCTGATGTTGATCCAACTGCAATAATTATTAAAGCCGTAAAACTTGGTATT
>CAMDGL010000265.1 GCA_945897845.1 Chitinophaga pinensis
GAAAAAGAAGCAGAAAGAGCCAAAAGCAGAAATGTCGTTCCTCGACCATTTAGAAACTTTGAGGTGGCACATTATTAAATCGGTAATTGCCATTTTCGCTTTTGCGATAGGGGCATTCGCTGCGAAGGACTTTATTTTCGATTCAGTAATATTTGCGCCTAAGAATCCTGATTTCTGGAGCAACCGGATGATGGCAAAACTCGCAGACTATGTGGGTGTTGAAGCTTTGAAGATAAATACGCATGAATTGCAACTGATCAGTATCAACATGTCGGGACAGTTTATGGTGCATGTCTGGACCGCCATTATCGTTGGCTTTGTCGTGGCTTTTCCTTACGTGATCTACCAGTTTTGGAGTTTTATCAGGCCGGCACTTTATGAAAACGAACGCAAACATGCTACAGGAGCAGTATTCTATATGTCGCTGTTGTTTATTTTGGGCGTTATGTTCGGCTATTATCTGATCGTCCCGATGTCAGTTGATTTTCTGGGTAGATACAGTATTAGTGATGTGGTCATCAATCAAATCAATATTCTTTCCTATATCAGCACCGTAACTTCCATCGTTATTGCCGGAGGGGTGATTTTCGAATTGCCGGTTATTGCATTTTTTCTTAGCAAAGTTGGAATCCTCACTCCCGGATTTATGAAAAAATACAGAAGGCATTCGTATGTTGTTTTGTTGATAATATCAGCAATCATCACACCTCCCGATATGTTTAGCCAGATAATGGTTTGTATCCCATTGGTAATCCTCTATGAAATTAGTATTGTAATCTCCAGAAGAGTGCAAAAGGCCAATGCGCGAAAGATTGACGAAATTTAATAAACAACGCTAATACTTCAGGGATGAAACTCAGGGCAGAAAATATTGTAAAAAAATACCGCAAACGCACTGTCGTTAAAGGCGTTTCATTCGAAGTAAACCAGGGTGAAATTGTTGGATTGCTTGGCCCGAACGGCGCGGGAAAAACGACTTCTTTTTACATGATTGTTGGGCTGATTAAACCCCTGATGGGAAAAATATTTCTTGACAATGAAGAAATTACCAATCTTCCGGTTTACAAAAGGGCACAAAAAGGAATTGGTTATCTGTCGCAGGAAGCCTCTGTTTTCAGGCAAATGAGTGTTGAGGACAACATTCTGTCGGTACTCGAAATGACCAAACTGCCCAAAGATTATCAGCATCAGAAAGTGGAAACTTTGCTTTCCGAATTTGGCTTGCAGCACATCCGCACAAGCAAAGGGTTTCAGCTTTCAGGAGGCGAACGGCGGCGTACAGAAATAGCCCGGGCACTGGCCATCGATCCGAAATTTATTTTACTCGATGAACCTTTTGCCGGTGTCGATCCGATTGCTGTTGAAGACATTCAGCACATCGTAAAAACGCTTAAAGAGAAAAATATCGGAGTCTTAATCACCGATCACAATGTTCACGAAACACTCACCATCACCGATCGTTCTTACCTTTTGTACGAAGGGTCGATAATGAAAGCAGGCACGGCAGAAGAACTGGCTTCAGACGAGGAAGTCCGGCGCGTGTACCTCGGCCAGAATTTCGAACTTCGTTAGTCAACTTCAATCGAAAAAAGGTTCTATCCACAAATCACACAAATGAACCCCAATGAACGCAAATTAATAAAAGGCATAAGATTCAGACTCTATTTGTGTCTATTTGCGTAATTTGTGGGAAAACTGCTTTTATTGTTTATTTTTCTTCCTGAAAATAATAAGAAAAGAAAATGACAGCCATGTTGCATGGATAAAAAAATGACCTATATTTGCACCGCATTTAGCGGGCGTGGCGGAATTGGTAGACGTGCCAGACTTAGGATCTGGTGCCTTACGGCGTGGGGGTTCGAGTCCCTTCGCCCGCACAACAAAAATAACCGCCTTGCTTTACCTTTAAAAAGGTTAAGCAAGCGGTTTTTATTAATTTAAAGCAACAGGTTTTAGATCCGAAACCTTTTTGAAGATCTTCTTCCAGGCTGATTCCCAATAACTTTAAGTTATAAACTATGAATATTACCAGAGTAAATATCGACGAGCTGAATGCAGTCCTCACCATTTTGGTTGAGAAAAGTGATTACGAAGCAACTGTTAACGACGTTCTGAAAAACTACCGCAAAAAAGCCAATATGCCGGGATTTCGTCCTGGAATGGTTCCTGCCGGGTTGATCAAAAAAATGTATGGAAAATCAGCGCTTGCCGAAGAAGTAAATAAAATTATTTCGAAAAGCCTGACCGATTATATTTATGCCGAAAAACTGAATGTGTTGGGAGAACCTCTTCCGAACGAAGAAAAACAAATGAAGATAGACTGGGACAACCAATCTGATTTCAGCTTTGTTTTTGACATTGCCACCGCTCCCAAAATTGAGGTAGTACTCGATAACAATACAACTTTGCCTTATTACAGCATTGTTGCCAACGAAGAACTGGTAAACAAACAGGTTGAAGCTTATGCCGGTCGCCTGGGCGAGAATAAAGTAGTTGACAGCATTGAAGAAAAAGATACCGTTCGCGGAACTTTCGTACAACTTGACGAGGCAGGCAACGAATTGGTTGGCGGAATCCTGGCCGACAAGGTGGTTATTGCCATCGACGTAATGAAAGACGAAGAAATAAAAGCATCGTTCATCGGCAAAAAAGCCGGCGATGTAGTTGTTTTCGATCCGTTGAAAGCATACGATAACAAACACGAAGTGGGTCACATGCTGAATATTTCGCACGAAGAAGCTGAAAATATTTCAGGTAATTTCAGCTTTACCATCGAAGAAGTGCTTCGTTTCGAAAAAGCGGAACTTACACCTGAATTGTTCGGTAAAATCTATGGCGAAGAATCCGGAATCACCACTGAAGAAGAATTCAAGGCCAAAGTAAAAACTGAAATCGAAGAAAACTTTGTTTATTCGAGCGATTACAAATTTGGAATCGATGCCCGCGACGTTTTGGTTAAGAATATCCCGTTCGATTTGCCCGAGGCTTTCCTGAAACGTTGGATAAAGGTTACCAATGTAAAAATGACGGATGAACAGATTGAAGCCGATTTTGATCATTTTATGCTCGACCTGAAATGGCAATTGATCAAAGACAAAATCGTAAAAGACAATGAACTGAAGGTTACCGAAGAAGACGTTCACGCATTGGCCAAAGAAATGGCTGCCATGCAATTCCGTCAATACGGACTGGGCAACGTTGCCGATGAACATCTGGAAAATTACGCCAATCAAATGATGAAAAGCGAGGAAGAGCGTCGCAAAGTTGTTTCAAAAGCGCAGGAAGATGTCATTATTGCAACTATCAAAACCAAAGTTGCTCTCGATATAAAAGAAGTAAGCAATGAAGAGTTTAACAAAATGCTTGAAAATTAATTGAATGGCCGTATAGCCAAAAGCATATTTTCTTAACTTTGTGAGAATTAGTTTTAACCTTTTCTGCGAAAAGTTTAAAATCAATTCTCACATTTTTTTTAATCAATTAGTAACGACATTATGAACGACGGAAAAGAATTTAATAAATACGCGAGAAAACATTTGGGCATCAGTAGCCTCAATTTAAATCGTTTTGATTCTATTTTTACCAATAGCATGACTCCATATATTATTGAGGAGCGTCAGTTAAACGTTGCTTCCATGGACGTGTTTTCAAGGCTGATGATGGATCGGATCATCTTTTTGGGTACTCCGATCGACGATTACATTGCCAATATAGTTCAGGCACAGTTGCTTTTTCTTGAATCTTCGGATCCGAAAAAAGACATTCAAATCTATTTCAATACTCCCGGAGGATCCGTTCATGCAGGATTGGGAATTTACGACACCATGCAGTACATTTCGTCTGATGTTGCCACCATTTGCACCGGAATGGCCGCTTCGATGGGCGCAGTTTTACTTACTGCAGGAACCCATGGGAAACGTTCGGCATTGAAACACTCAAGGGTAATGATACACCAGCCAATGGGTGGTGCGCAGGGCCAGGCTTCCGACATCGAAATCACTGCACGTGAAATAATGAAACTGAAAAAAGAATTGTACGATATTATCGCTTTCCACAGTGGAAAACCTTTTAAACAGGTTGAAAAAGATTCTGATCGCGATTACTGGATGACTTCAACCGAAGCCAAAGAATACGGGATGATTGACGACGTTTTAGCCAGAAATAACAAATAGCAATTAAAATTGCAAAAACCATTATATTTTGAAGATGAAACGACCATGAGAAAATCTTTCTCACACAGGAGGATGATTATTTGGGAGTTCCATCTGACAATTAAAAAACAAATTATCGAAAGATGAAAATGGATAAATGTTCGTTTTGCGGACGTGAAAAAAAAGAGGTTAACCTGCTGATTGCCGGAATTGAAGGACATATTTGCGACAATTGTGTTGAGCAGGCCCATGCCATTGTTGAAGAAGAATTTAAAAAGGATGTCAAGGTTGATACCAAAATGATCAAACTGATGAAGCCGAGAGAAATCAAGAGCTTTCTGGATCAGTATGTAATTGGACAGGATCAGGCCAAGAAAATTTTGTCGGTGGCAGTTTATAACCACTACAAAAGGCTCAATCAACCGGTTTCAAACGATGAAACTGAAATTGAAAAATCAAATATCATCATGGTTGGTGAAACCGGCACAGGAAAAACATTGCTGGCCCGCACCATCGCAAAAATGCTGCATGTTCCTTTTACAATCGTTGATGCTACTGTTTTAACCGAAGCTGGTTATGTAGGCGAAGACATCGAAAGTCTGCTTACCCGTTTGCTTCAGGTGGCCGATTACAACGTGGAAGCTGCCGAACGTGGCATCGTTTTCATCGACGAAATCGACAAAATTGCCCGTAAAGGCGACAATCCTTCCATTACCCGTGATGTTTCGGGCGAAGGCGTTCAGCAGGGACTTTTGAAATTGCTTGAAGGCGCCATCGTTAACGTTCCACCACAAGGCGGACGCAAACATCCGGAGCAGAAAATGATTGCCGTTAATACCAAAAATATTTTATTCGTTTGTGGCGGCGCATTCGATGGTATTGAAAGAAAGATTGCTCAACGACTGAACACCAAAATCGTTGGTTACGGGGCACAAAAGTCAGCCGATCATCTCGACCGCGACAACCTGCTTCAGTATATTTCGCCTCAGGATTTAAAATCGTTTGGCTTAATTCCTGAAATTATTGGCCGTATCCCGGTACTGACTTATTTGGAACCACTCGACAGAAAAGCTTTGCGCAGCATTTTGACTGAACCTCGCAATTCACTGATCAAGCAGTATGTCAAATTATTCAAACTTGACGACATCGAATTGAGTTTTGAAGAGGAAGCGCTTGAATTTATTGTCGATAAAGCAATCGAATTTAAACTTGGTGCCCGCGGACTTCGCGCTATTTGCGAAAATATCATGAACGATGCCATGTTTGACAGTCCCTCGACCAATGTTAAAAACATGAAGATCGGCCTCGACTATGCACAGGAAAAAATTGACGGAACAATTGCTGTTCGCTTAAAGGCAAGCTAATCTGTTACGATTTAAGATAGTAAGAAATGCAGTCAGTAATGAGTGCATTTTTTTTTCATTCTGTTATTTGAAACGTGAACCGAAATTTGAATTTTATGGAAGAACAATTTTTAGA
>CAMDGL010000266.1 GCA_945897845.1 Chitinophaga pinensis
AACCTGGTATTTGAAAAATTTCTATGCGGCATTCCACTCAAAACTCCCGTTCAGCAAAAAAGTCTGCTGACGGATTTCATAAAAATGGAAGCGACTGATTTACTGAACGAAGTGGTCAGAAACTGGCCTGCGCTGAAAAATACCTCGGCTGATGGATTGCGCCAGATGTTTGTTCAGCGCGACGGAAAACTGATTCAGGAAGACACTAAATACAAACTGATTGTTGAACGCAAAGCGCAGGATATTCTGCTGGAAAAACTCAACTGGAATATTTCTATTGTAAAATTACCGTGGTTAGCAGCATTAATATTTGTTGAATGGTAACGATATGAAACGAGCCATCCCGATAAATCGGGACACAGGAGAATGATTATTGGCGAGTTCCATATGGCAATTAAAAAACAAATTATAGACATATGAAAACTTTAGCAAAAAAACCAACCATCAAAAGTAAGTCGAACGCTCCTTTTTTCAACGGGAAAAGTTCTGCCGGATTTTTTGGAGTTCAAGCAAAATTAAACATTGGAAAGCCGAAGGATAAATTCGAGGCAGAAGCCGACAATGTTGCCGATAAAGTGGTAAATAATAGTCACTCATCAATTGGGAATTTAGCTCCGTCAGCCAACACCACTCCTGTTCAGCGAAATACCGACGAAGCGATTCAAGAGAAGCCAATTGCACAAACAATCACTCCGCTCATTCAGAAGCAGGAAGAAGAAGAGGCTCAGACAAAATTACTGGATTCTGTTCAAAAACAGGAGGAAGAAGAAGTGCAGCCAAAGTTGGAGGAGGAAAAAGAACCCATTCAGAAAAAGGAAGAAGAGGAAAAGGTTCAAACCAAAGCTGAGGAAGAAGAGGAACCCGTACAAAAAAAGGAAGAAAAGGAAGACGAAACTTTACAGACTAAAGCAGAAGAAGACGAAATTCAGAAGAAGAGTGAGGAGGAAGAGGAACCTGTTCAGAAGCAGGAGGAGGAAGAGGTTCAGGCCATGTCGAACGATACTACAATTGCTACACCCGGACTTGAATCAAATTTACAGCAAAGCAAGGCAAGTGGAAGTCCACTGGATGGCGGAGTGAAAACAGCGATGGAAAGCAGTTTTGGTGTTGATTTGGGAGGTGTCAGGATTCATACCGGCAGCGATTCGGTTGCGATGAACAAAGAGCTTAGAGCACAAGCCTTTACGAACAAAAATGATATCTATTTTAACCAAGGAAAATTCAATCCCGCGTCAAAAACCGGACAGCATTTGTTGGCCCACGAATTAACCCACACCATCCAGCAAGGTGCTGTTCCGCTTAATTTACTAAAAAACAAGCCGGAAGAACCCAATCTGGCGAATTCTGCGGTTCCGGTGGCCGACTCAATGGGAAATCCCATTGGGCAAAATTCAGGAACATCCGATGCGGCGACCCCAACAGAACCGGAAGTCGCTGGCACACAAACAACGGACGCCAATTTAAATGAAGCTGAAACCGGAAATGCCGAAGCTGAAACCGGAAATGGCTTAGAAAATAAAAAAGCGGGAACTGCCGAAGGAGAGAAAAAAGAAGAAGCAATTTACCCGACTTCACCCGAGAATGACCCGACATTTATTGCTGCCAGGCAAAAAATCGAAAAAGAATCGACCAATCAGCAAACCCATCGCGAGGCTGCCGCAGTTTCGCAATCGGCACAGGATGCAGCTCCTTCGCCTGAAAACGAGCGTGAAAGTCAGGCACAATCAGGTCAGGTTGAAGCGATGGATCAACAGGAGCCAGGAGAATTCAGTGCTGAATCATTTAAAGCTCAGCTGATGGAGCGAATCAACAGCATGCAATTGCCGCAAAACAATGAAGAAGCGGATGATTTTGAAAATAACAACAACATCAAGGAAGTAAGTGAAGCTGCAAAACAGGATGTTTCTTCAGAAAAAGACAAGGCAAGCGTTGGAATAGAACAGGCCACTGCGCAGGAACCCGATACAACGTCAATTCCTGAAAGGGAAATAGTGCCATTGCCCGGACCCGATTTGGTTGATGCACCAAAACCTGTTGGCGCAGATAAAGCCATGCCCAAAAGCCGCCCGGCAAGTCAGGTCGATCAGCCGTTGAATGACAATATGAATGAAGTGAACCAGAAAATGGCGGAAAATGAGGTGACCGACGAGCAGCTTTCAAAAGCCAATGAACCCGCATTTTCGAGCGCATTAAATTCGAAAAACGAAGCAAAAGCCCACACCGAAACCTCGCCAGCTCAATTCCGGCAACAGGAAGATCAAACCTTGAACGCCAGCCAGCAGGAGGCACAAACTGCGAGCGAAAATCAACTGAATGGAATGCAGATGGATCGTGAAGGAGTGATGACACAGGTGGATACTTCGCAAAACCAAACCGGAACGGCTGACACTGCCGAACGTACCCGGATTGCAAACGAAATAAATACCATTTACGAAACTACAAAAACAGAGGTTGAGTTAATCCTGAGTACCCTTGATGAAACCGTGAGCACCATGTTCACCAATGCCGCAGATCGCGCTAAATCCAAGTTCGAAGCGCACGTTCATGAAAGAATGGATGCCTACAAATCGGAACGTTATTCAGGATTAATCGGAAAAGGCCGATGGATAAAAGACAAATTCAAAGGACTTCCGTCTGAAGTAAATGAATTTTTTACTGAAGGGCGCAAAGTATACATCGATGAGATGGATGCTGAACTGACGTTGATTGCACAGCATGTTGCGCAAAAATTAACCGAAGCAAAAGACCGGATCAGCCTTGGAAAACAACAGGTTGCCGAATATGTGCAAGCTTTGCCTGATTCGCTGCAAAACATAGGGAAAGAAGCGGCAGAAAGTATTCAAAGTAAATTTGATGAGCTTGAAGAGAATGTGAACTCGAAACAGGACGAATTAATTGATTCGCTGGCTCAACAGTACAACCAAAGTTTGCAGGAAGTTGATGCCCGCATTGAAGAAATGAAAGCTGCCAACCGCGGTTTAATTGACAAAGCTTTGGACGCGGTGGTAGGGGTAATTAAAACAATCATTCAGATTAAAGATACGCTGATGAGCATTTTGAGCACAGCCATCTCAGTTATTAAAACCATTATTTCCGATCCGATCGGATTCCTTGGCAACCTGATTTCGGGAATCACAACTGGGTTTAGAAACTTCGGAAGCAACATACTGAAACACCTCACTTCCGGCTTAATCGGATGGCTCACCGGAGCTTTGGGACCGATGGGAATTACCATTCCTGAAGACATTTTCAGCTTAAAAGGAATTTTCAGCCTGGTAATGCAGGTGCTCGGATTAACCTGGGATTACATTCGTAAAAAAGCGGTGAAATTATTGGGAGAACCGGTCGTTACTGCCCTCGAAACCGGATTTGAAATCTTCCAGATCATTCGTAACGAAGGGATTGTGGGCTTGTGGAATTACATCAAAGAGCAGTTCAGCGATTTGAAGGAAACCGTGATCGACGCAATAAAAGAAATGGTTATTACCAAAGTTATTGAAGCAGGTATCAAATGGGTGCTGGGTTTGATGAGTCCGGCAGGAGCATTTATAAAGGCAGCCATGATGATTATCGACATCGTAAAGTTCTTTATTGAACGGGGCAGTCAGATTATTGAACTGGTAAAAGCATTTATTGACGGCGTAAAAGCGGTGGCTTCCGGATCGGTTGCAAAAGTGGCTGCGGCCATCGAAAATGCTCTGTCGAAAGCCTTGCCGGTGGTGATCGGATTTCTGGCTTCGTTACTGGGTCTTGGCGGCTTGGCAACCAAAGTTCAGGGATTGATAAAGAAAATACGCAAACGTATTGATGCAGCCATCGACAAAGTAATCATGAAAGCCAAATCATGGTTCAGAAAAGCGGGTGGAAAAGTAAAAAGCGCGGCAGCAAAATTCTTTAAATTCTGGAAAAACAAGAAGTCATTCAAAGGAACCGATGGTAAAAATCACAACCTGTTCTTTAAAGGCGAAGGGAAAAGCGCCAAATTAATTGTTGCCAGCACCCCAACACCCTTGACGACGTTTATTTCGAATGCCAAAACCGATGGCAATGCCGAAAAAGAAAGCGCTAAAAATCAGGCATTGGCATTGTCTCAGCAAATTGACGCGTTGAAAGACACCGAAATTGCCGGCAGCGATGAAACGGCAAAAAGCAAAAAAAGCAAGGAAATTGATGACGCCGTTAAATCAAAAATGGAACAGTTGGTGCCATTGGTCAACAAATTAATGGGAGGCGAGGAAAAATCGGTGGAACTTCTGAAACAGTATTTAAATAAAAATGTAACGAACAAGGATGGTTCTGTAAACAAGAATTTTATAAACGCTTTTAATTCAGGCAAAAACAAGATCGATGGTAAAAAAGTGTATGTTTTCAGCAACAATAAAATTTCAAGATCGGCAAATAAAGCGAAAGAAGGTTTTATGAGCATTTACATCAGCAGCGAAGAGGCAAATAAGGGGGTTCTGCTTCCTGGAGCTGAAACGGAATACGTACCCGACCATACTTTGTTTAAACCTGAGAACATGGTTTTAACAATTTCAGGCGGAAAATATGTAGCAACTTATGAAACGGAAACACGCACCGGTGGTGGAAAACAGAAATTTACGGTCGATATAAAGTATGATCAGATTGAGGCCAACGCGAAAGATCAGAATGAAACCAGAAGCGTAACCGGCGAAAATATGACCAGCAAACCCGGTGGAATGCAACGTGGAAAGACTGATCCTGCCGGTGCCGGATTCGATAATGCGCACTTAATTGGCGACCAGTTTGGCGGATCTGGGTACAACCAGGGTTTAAATATTTATCCTTCATCGGTGCAATACAATCGCGAAACCATGCTGTCAAAAGAGAACGGGCTGGCAAGAGAACTCACCCCCGGAACCCCTTTTAAAATGACTGTCAGCGCACAAATTAACCACAAAATTGGGAAAGGAAGTTTTAACGGTAACAACATAAAAGGCTTGTTAGACAGTGAATTCGATGCGGAAAATGGTGACAAGAAAAAAGAAGTACAGGTAAAGGAAGGCATGACTGCCAAACTGAGGGCCAGTATCGCGTCGGATCTCGATAAGAAAAAAATACCCGGACAATTTATGAGTGTTAAATATACAGTAAATCAGGCGGGTAAAACTCTTCCTGAAAGTATTGGCGCTGATAGCAAATATGACGATGCGATCAAACTCAGATTTGGAACTTAGGCAAGTTTCCGGCGGATGAAAAAAGATTCAAACAATTAACAAACATATTCCTGTGAAATTTAATCAGGTTGTACGATTTTTAGATGAAGTGGTAAAACACCGGTTGGAGCTAACTTTTAAAGAAGCAAATACAGAACTGAAACCTTTCGATTTTGACACTGATGAATCCCCTCTTTCGGAGTTTGTTTTAAAGAATAAATTGAATGGGCATGAGTTGGTTGTGCTGTTTATAGCCTTAATGCCCCATGTTTTACCTGATTATTTCAGTAAAATCATTGGAGAATACCTCCCCAACGGTGGCGATTTCCCAGAGTTTGGAGGAGTGAAAGGAAAGAATCACCGTGGCATTTTACCTACCGGAGAAACGGTATTGTTTGTTTTGGCTGGCCACGACATTGAAGAAAGAACAGAAATATCGAAGCTTTTCTC
>CAMDGL010000267.1 GCA_945897845.1 Chitinophaga pinensis
GGGGCGTCTTCAACTCCCTTTGGTTCAGGAATATCATTTACAATTCGTTCCAGAATTTCCTCAATGCCAAGTCCGGTTTTTCCGCTGGCACGAATAATATCTGTGCGCCGGCAGCCAATAAGTCCAATAATCTGGTCTTCGACTATTTCCGGCATTGCATTGTCAAGGTCCATTTTATTCAGGATCGGGATAATTTCCAGATCGTGTTCGATTGCCAGGTATAAATTTGAGATGGTTTGTGCCTGAATTCCCTGTGTTGAGTCGATGATGAGCAAAGCGCCTTCGCAAGCAGCAATGGAACGCGAGACTTCGTAAGAAAAGTCGACATGTCCGGGAGTATCAATCAGGTTCAGGATATATTCCTGACCATTAAGGTTGTACTGCATCTGAATTGCGTGGCTCTTGATGGTAATCCCACGTTCCTGTTCGAGGTCCATGCTATCGAGAACCTGTGCTTTCATGGCGCGCCCATCAACAGTTTTTGTGAATTCGAGCAGCCTGTCGGCCAGTGTACTTTTTCCGTGATCGATGTGCGCAATAATGCAGAAATTACGTATGTTCTTCATTCCTAAAATGTCTAAAAACCTTATTAATCAATTCTTCCAGTCGTATTTTGCGCAAAGATATTCAAATTTCGGGAATGGCAACCAGCAAAAAACAAGGAGGTGTGTGACAAAATCCCCTTTATCGGAGATTCACAGTTCGCATTCTTATTTCTGCAATTTCCGTTTCAGGCTGAATATGCCTACATTTACGGCTTCGTAATAAATAAAAACTGAATGAAGCGATTATTATATCTGATATTTATCCTGATGATTTTTGCAGCCTGCAAGGAAGTATTTGAGGCCCCGCCACAATCCCTGCTTCAGGCTTCATTCTATCATTCGGAAACAAAAAAAGCGGTCAGCTCATTAATTACCGTTCAGGGAGTCGGAAGTGACAGTCTTTGGGTGGACGAAACAGCCATGACAGAAGTGCTGTTGCCATTGACAATAACAGACACAACCCGTTTTATTATATGGCTCGATTCGAAATCTGACATCATCACTTTCGTGCACGAAACAACCCGGAAATATGATTCGATGGAAACCGGGTTCTATTATGAATATAAATTACAGTCGGTCAGATTCACGCAAAACCGGATTGATTCCGTTGAAATTATTGATAGCCTGGTAACCACAAAATGGAATGAAAATATTAAGCTTTACATTCATCCTCTGCCTGTTGGCGGCAATTAGCTACGGGCAGGCCGAACAGGAGAAGAAACTTAAACCCAAAAGGACTGATAATTACATCCACATGAGAGGAATCCGTGTCGGATTTGATGTGACACGCCCTTTTCTGGATTTGTGGACCAAAGGAAACCGCTATGGTACTGAGTTCTCTGCAGACATGGAATTGATGCCCAATTGGTTTGGCGTTTTTGAAACCGGTTACGATGCCATGAAAATAAAAACCAGCCATGTTGATTACAAAAGCAATGGAAATTACTCGCGCATCGGTTTCGACTACAACTTTCTTCAGGCTGAAAACAAAGACGACAAGGATATTTTCTTTGTTGGATTAAGGTACAGCTTTGCACTTTCGAGGCAACAAGTTGATCAGTACATGATCGATTCCTATTGGGGAACGGAAACCGGAAGCTTCGGAAATCAAAATTATTTTGCCCACTGGGGTGAATTCCTGATTGGTATAAAAGGAGAAATATTCAACAATTTTTACATGGGCTGGTCCATTAGGGGAAAAGTAATGCTCAATTACAAAGACCTTGGATTACCTCCGGTTTACTTCGTTCCCGGTTTCGGAAAGGCTGACAAAGGATTCAACCTCGATTTTACCTATTCTGTTTATTACAATATTCCGTGGGATTTTCGCAAGTGGAATGGCCCAAAGGCGGATGTTAAAAAATAATATGACTGACCGTTTTACATACCTATTTGGCATTTTGGGTTAGTCAGTTGTGGATAATCATAACAAATAGACTATATTCTTTTAAAACTTTTTTGCGGCCTATTCGTTTTATAATCAAACTGAAAATCAAAACAATAAGTCATGACCAACAGAAGAATGTTTTTAAAATCGCTTGCCGGTGCAACCGCCGGCCTGACACTGGCAGTTAAAACACATGCTGCTGATAACGAAAGTGACCGCTTGGGTGAAGTTCTTCCAAAACGAAAACTTGGCCGCACAAATCAGTACGTAACCATGCTTGGAACTGGTGGCTACCACGTTGGCTGGACCACTGAGCGCGATGCCCAGGAAGTTATTGAGGCAGCACTTGAAGGTGGTGTACGTTTTTTCGATACCGCCGAAAGTTATGCCAACGGAACCAGCGAAACACGGTATGGCAAATACCTTACCCCAAAATACCGTGATCTTATTTTCCTGATGAGCAAATCGACAGGAAAAGATGCAAAAACAGTAAGGGAACATTTGGAAGCAACGCTGCGGAGACTCAAAACCGATCAGCTCGATCTTTATCAGGTACATGCAATTTCCACTCCTGATGATGTTGACAGCAGAATTCAACTTGGCGTGCTCGATGTTTTGCTGAAAGCCAAAGAGGAAGGAAAAATTAAATACCTGGGATTTACCGGTCACCAGAATCCGTTTGCACATGCCCGAATGCTCGAAAAAACAAAGGGAAGCGATATTTTCGACACTGTTTTAATGCCAGTAAATGTGCTCGATCAAACTTATTTCAGCTTTACCAAAAATGTGTTGCCCACAGCATTGGACCGAAACATGGGAATTCTTGCAATAAAATCATTGGCTGACGGAAGGTTTTTCGCAAAGAAGGAAGAAGCTGGCTGGACATCGGCCGATCCGCTAATCCCAAATTACCTGAGCATCAAGGAAGCAATGCATTTTGTGTGGTCACTTCCTGTTTCCGTTTTAATTTCAGGAAACGAAAACGCAACTTTCATGCGCGAAAAAATTGCACTTGCACGGTCGTTCTCAAAACTAACAGAGGAACAAAGAACAGCATTGATCGATAAGGTAAGCAATATTGCGCTTACAGGAAAATTAGAATATTATAAAAGGAAGGAAGCCTGAAAAAGTGTTCAGTCGCAGTTTTCAGGTTTCAAAAATAATAAGTTGACCTCATTGACGGGAGCATCTAAAACAAAAATGACCGGAGATGCCGGCCATTTTTGTTTATCGTAAATCTAATAATAGAGAAGATGCCTATTTTGTTTTTGCAGCTCCGCAGCAAGATTTTTTTGCATCTGCAGGACATTCTTTTGCTTTTGCACAGTCAGCCTTTTGTTCTGTCTTTTCAGTCTTCTTAGTTGTTTTTTCTTTGGGTGCAGCTGAAACAGTTGCAGCAGTCAAACTCATGGTGAAAACAACTGCTAAAATCAATGCTAATTTTTTCATGTTTTGTACTTTTTATTGGTTAATGATAAATTCATGGGCAATTTAAATACTTTTAAAAGATCTTCAATCAGTGTTAACAATTATTTAGAATAATCACGCCTAAATAATTGAATTAATGAGTTCGAAAACAAAAACGACCAGCATTGCCGGTCGTTTCAATTATTTTAAAAAAAAAGAGAATTATTTCTTCTCAGCTGGTTTTTCAGCTTTTTTCTCAGCGCTGCAATCCTTTTTGTCTTTGCTGCAGCATTCTTTCTTTTTTGCATCGTCTTTAACTGTTGAAGCAGTTACTGCTGAAGTAGCCAATCCCATTGTGAAAGCTACTGCTAATACCATTGCTAATCTTTTCATGTTGTCTAATTTTAATTGTTAATATTAAATTCTTTGGCAAGCTATGAAGATTTAAATTAACTGCAAAGAGCGTTAACAATTATTTAGAATAATTCTAAATAAGGAATTTTAGCAATACATATCGTGGTTGCCTTTTTTTACCTTTTCGAGCAGATTTACTGCACGTTCGCGGGCAATACCTTCCATCGAATTGATTACATCGTCGATCAAATCTTCGCCAATCAGGCGTGTCTCGTAGGAAGCGTAATCCATCAGATATTCCATAAAAGTTGAAATGGCATTTGGTCCGCAGTGATTTTTGATGTCGCCCGGTTTGGCACGGTCCATAAAATCCTGACCAGTCCTGCCCAACCGGTAACAACCTGTGCAGAAGGAGGGAATATAACCCATTTCGGCCACATCACGAATCACCTCATCCAGCGGACGGTGGTCGCCCAAACAGAATTGGCTGCCGTCGTCCTCGTGCAGTGTATCGGTGTATCCACCTGGATTGGTACGGCTTCCGGCGGAAATCTGCGATACTCCAAGCGCAAACGTTTCGCGCCGCATTTGCGCAGTTTCGCGTGTTGACATGATGATACCCGTATAAGGAACTGCCAGCCGAAGAATGGCAACGATCTTGCGGAAATCGAGATCGGCCACCGCAAAAGGCGGATGTGAAGCAATGTCCGATCCGGTAGCAGGTTCAAGTCGCGGAACGCTGATGGTGTGCGGTCCCACTCCAAAAACCCTTTCAAGCTCGCGAATGTGCTGCATCAGGGCAAGTAATTCGAAACGAAAATTGTACAAACCGAAAAGGACACCGATCCCAACATCGTCAATTCCGGCTTCCATCGCACGGTGAAGCGCAGTAACCCGGTAATCGTAATCTTTCTTTTTTCCACCGGTGTGCACATTGTGGTATGTTTCGTGGTGGTATGTTTCCTGAAAAAGCTGGAAGGTTCCAATTTTTGCATCGTGCAATAGTCTAAATTCAGGAACATCGAGTGGGGCTATGTTTACATTTACACGGCGAATTTCTCCATTCCCGACTTTGGCCTGATAAACCGAAGCGATTGAGTCGATCACATACTGAAAACCCTGTTTCGGATACGATTCGCCTGCGACCACCAAAACACGTTTATGACCTTGTTTTACAAGAATTTCAGCTTCGTGCCTGATTTCGTCCTGGGAGAGTGAACGACGGGCGATTTCTTTATTTTTTGCCCTGAAAGCGCAATAACTGCATTCGTTGGCGCAAAGATTGGAAATATAAAGCGGGGCAAAAACAACCAGACGTTTCCCGTATATTTTTTCCTTGATGTGATTTGCTTCCTCGAAAAGTTCAAATAGTTGCATCGGGTCGCTAATGTTTGAAAGCACAGCCACATCTTCTAAATTCAGACCCTTCATTTCTTTGGCCTTATCAAGTACAGCCCTGACTTTGGCAGGATCGGGTTTTTGATTTCGTTCAAGTACGTGTGCGATTTCGTCTTCGTCTATAAATGATTTCATATGTCTATAATTTGCTTTTTAATTGCCATATGGAACTCGCCAGCTAGTCATCCTAGTGTGTGAGTATGTTATTACTCATGGCTCGTTTCATCTGTTTTAGTTCTAATTTACACATCAAAGGTACGATACGAAGATCAAAAATAAATGATAAACATTTCAATTATTGTGATATACTTGCAACAAAAATTCACCTCTGATTGAATTAATCCTTATGCACGAAATCCTGATCAGAAATATTTCAATTGCCAGTGTTTCGCTCCTTAATTTGGCCATTACGATCTGGTATTGCTGGTTAACTTACAAACAAAGAATAAAACCGGCTCTGGCGATGTGGATATTTTTCACCATTGCAGTCGCTATCAGTCTTACAACTTATCTCGAATCAGATAATTTCAG
>CAMDGL010000268.1 GCA_945897845.1 Chitinophaga pinensis
ATAGCTATTGCGTTGTAAAACGGGTTAGAGGTATTTCCACCTTCAGTATTGGAAAGGACATTCAAATTTTCAATTGATGGTGCAAGAAATAAACCAAATTTTACGCGATCGTTAATTTTTAGATCAACATTGGCGCGAAACGAAAAACGGTTATATCCAGATGTTGGTACAATTCCTTCCTGATCAAAATATCCACCTGAAATCATATACGAAACGTTATCAGTACCTCCTGAGGCCGAAATCTGAACATCATTTACTTTACCTGTTTGGGTAATTTCATCCTGCCAGTTAGTATCGTACATCGAAGCTTTTGTTTCGTCAGTTACGGTAATCCAGCGGGCATGTTTCGATCCTGCCTGAGCCATAGCCGAGGCATGTTGTGAATATTTGGCCCAGTTGGCAATTCTTGTTGCATTAGAGTCAGTCCATTGCCATTGAGGGAGGCTTGGATTATTTGTTCCAAAATTAGGATCTTCAATGATATAGGCATTGGCGCGGGCATCGTCCATGTACTGGAGAAAATCTTCGCGGTTTAATACATCTATTTTATTAATCATTTGCTGCATACCGGTGCTCACGTTTATGTTGATGGTTGGTTTGCCCGATTTACCTTTTTTTGTGGTGATCAGGATAACCCCATTGGCAGCCTGTGTTCCGTAAATAGCGCTCGATGATGCGTCTTTCAGTACTTCAATAGACTCAATATCGGCAGGGTTAATGGAGTTTAGCGGATTTTCATTTTTATTGAAGCCGTCTTTCATCGGAAAACCATCAATAACAACAAGTGGACTATTGCTGGCATTGATAGAACTTACTCCACGGATAACAATATTGGTACCTCCACCGGGAGCTGCATTCGTATTAGAGATACGAACACCGGCCATCTTTCCTGAAATGGCTTGTGCAAAGTTCGAAACTGGCTTGTCTTTCAGATCCTCAGAAGAAACCGAAGAAATAGCGGTTGAAATATCACGTTTTTTCTGTGCGCCATAACCGATTGCCACAACTTCTTCAATACCAATGGTATTTTCCTCCAGAGTAACGTTAATGACCGATTGGTTTTCAACTGCAACATCTTTAGAATTCATACCAACAAACGAAAATTGCAGAACTGTTCCATTGGTTATTCCAGTAACTGAATAATTACCATCCTGATCGGAAAGTGATCCACGGGTAGTACCTTTTACAACCACCGAAACACCTGGTAAAGGCACTCCGGAAGCATCTTTCACCGTTCCTCTTACCGATTTTTCCTGTTGAATACCGCTGAGCTCTTTCGCCTTTACGTTTGAGATTACTACTGTCTTATCGATCACACTGTACTTCAAGGAATTTAGATCGATAATTTTTTGCAGTACTTCTTCAACTGTAGCATTATTGATTTTTAAATCAACTTTTGCACTGGTATTAAAGTCGTCGTTACTGTAAAAGAACTCAAACTCGCTCTGGTTCTTGATGTCGTCAAGAATCTGCTTGATTGAAGTGTTTTTGTACTTAAAATTAAAACGGGTGTTTTGCGAATACGAATTGGCCTGAACTCCAAACACCGCCAGCAAAAAACAAAAAAGAGTTAATCGCATAAAAAATAGAATTTTAAACACGCTGGCTTTCTTCCAAACCGGCGGATGAATCATTTTTTTCATAAATTTGCATTAGTGGGTTAAACACTGAGTGCTTTTTATCCTGGTAAGACTGAAGCACTTTTATTAACTAACAATTCCGGGGTTTGTGTCCAGCAAATCCCGGTTTTTCTTTTTTTATTCTGTTATAATTATTTTATCCTGTTCTTTCCTGAATTTTACTTTATTTGTTAATTGAATGATTCTCAACGAATAGTCGAGCGATTTATCTTTGTTGATAACTCCTGTAAATTTATAAGATTTAATATTTTCCTTTTCGAATACAAATTCCATATCGTACCAACGCTCCAGACGAAGCGATAAATCTTCCAGCGATTCGTTGTCGAAATATATTTTCCCGCCAATCCACGACGAATAAATCGAGGCATCAACCTGGTCGATGGTGGTTGCTCCTGTATTTTTATCTTCGGTAACGCGTTCGTTTGGTTTAAGAAATACTTTTTTCCCCCTACTGGAATATTCGATTTTCCCTTCCAGTAAAACCACTTCTTTTTCTGTGTGATAATTTTTGGCGTTAAAAATTGTTCCGTGAACTTTAATTTCCGAGCCGTCCATGTCCACAATAAATGAATGCTCTAAATCTTTCTGAACTTCAAACAGCGCTTCACCTTCCAGACTAACTTCACGTCGATCTTTTCCGAACTGATTGGAATATTTTAAGGTTGAACCGGAATTGAGCCAAACGGTAGTTCCGTCAAACAAGGTCAAACTGGTAATTTGCC
Source organism: Chitinophaga pinensis (assembly GCA_945897845.1). GTDB lineage: Bacteria > Bacteroidota > Bacteroidia > Bacteroidales > Prolixibacteraceae > Aquipluma. The sequence goes on from CAMDGL010000268.1 coordinate 2,363, forward strand.
CCCGTGGCGATGAGACCGAGGCAAAAACCTCGATTTTGTTGTCCTGGTTGTTGAGATAGAAAAAATGAAAAGCGGTACTCAAAAACACAGCTCCAACAAATACCGCGGCATAACTGAGCCATCTTTTCCAATCGATTGCACGTTTGACCGAAATTTTTGATCGCAACCTTTGCCATGCTTCTTCTTCAGATCTTAATTTCCCCAATTGAGCAACCTGATCTTTTACTGAATAAACTTTTCCTGCTTCAGAAAAATCCTGATCCACACCTGTAATTTCAGGTTTTTCATGCTCTGTATCAATTTCTTCCTTGTGAAGAATGGAGGCAATCAGCTCGAATTTGTGTTGGTCGTTGTTTTTCATTGATATTAGTATGACACAGTTTTACTTAAAAGGGTGAAATGGAAATCAGAAATTTCAATTATTTTTTTGAAGTAAATGTAAAAGTGTAACTATTAGATGGTTGAGTTTCATGCGAAGTTGTTTGTAAGCAATGCCCATTTGGGTTTTTACCGTATTTTTAGAAATAAGAAGGGTATCAGCTATTTCCTGATAAGTGTAATTTTGCTCGTATGCAAGCCTGAAAACGTTCTGGCACGCTTGCGGTAATTCCTGAATGGCTTTATAGACTTTTACGGCCAGTTCTTCTTGTGTAAAGTTATTCGTAGCTTCTTCTTCGGCAAAGTCAATTAAAAGTCCGGAAAGGGAAGTGGTGGAGGTTTTGTTGCGCTGAACAACGTTGATGGAATGGTTTTTAACAGCAGTGTATAAATAATTGGAGAGATTAGTGTGAACTTGAAGGTCTTCTTTTTTCTCCCATAGCATAATAAAAACATCTTGAACCAGGTCTTCTGCAAGATTGTAATCCTTAATATATCTCAATGCAATAAGACATGCAGTCTTGTAATTTTCAATAAAAAAATCGCTGAACCGGTCTTCAGAACTTAAATGAAACATTAATCCATCATCTCTTTTCATTTACTAGTTAGATTTATTACACCCTGATTTTTCATCAAAACTAATGATTAAAATCAAATTTTGATTGTGGTGTTTTTACAATCCATTTTTTTTGTCGAATCCAAAAAAGCATCGACCAAAACAACGCATCTAAACGAACTGATTGGCTCGCTTAAATGTGGTTTCATGAATTTGTCCATGAGCCGGTCGTATTCATTGTCTTTGTCCTGATTGTTAACATCCTCCGTTTTTACATTTAGCGTGTCGGTTCTGATTTCAGAACAGTGACTCGTAAAACTGAATTTCATTGATTTCAAAGTTCTGGGATCTTTGGAAGCAATCACCCACGCCAGATCGCCGCCGGAAAGGATTGACTGGTTTTTTACTTTCAGACAGGATTCATCTGATTTGTAAATCTGCCGCTTACAAAGCGTTAAGACCCTTTATGAAGTCAGTGACCCTCTCCGGTCGGAATCCTAAGTTGACAGACAATCCCCACCTGTATGACCGCGTAACGGAACATACGGATTACATTCTTGTGGACGATGCAGATCAATTCCTCAACTACAAATTTTTCTTTGATTCAATTACTGGTGAATTGATTGTCAATCCAAAAAACAACCAGAGTTACGAGATACCCTTCGAGAAAGCGCCAAAGTTTGTTTTCACTTCAAACCACGCGCAGCGAAATCTCGATCCCTCCCTGGAAGCTCGTTTGCTCTACACGTTTTTTTTAGATTATTACCACCAGCAATCAGACAGCAACGACTATTCTGAAACGCTAAGCATCCGCGATGATTTTGGTAAAGACCTTTACAGCTTCGATTATTCGGAAGCGGAAGCGGAATGGAATGCTGATTTCAATTTTTTTGCCCAATGCATCCGGTTTTACCTGTCAGTCCCCTCACCCCTGAAAATTAATCCTCCAATGACAAATGTCCATCTCCTGAATATGTTGGCTGAAATGGGACAGGCTTTCAAAGATTGGGCAGATGCTTTCTTCGATAAGCAGGCTTCAAACATTGATTGCCTGATTGCAAAGGAAGAAGCTCTGAACAATTTCATTGCCAATACAAATACGAAGGGATGGACAACCAACAAATTCACCAAAGCGCTCAAATGCTTGTGCCGTTATTATGGGTTCTTATACAATCCAAAAGCATTTCAGAATAGCCAGAAACGAATCATCCGCAAAATTGAGGGCACTGCCAAAGACATGGTCTATATCCAGACAAATGCTGGCTCACTTAATCCATCGTTTTTTGCCGCTGACAACGATGATTACACACCTGTTAGTGAAGAGGATAAACCATTTTAAGGATGGATATTCCTGAATCTTATACAAAAGCTGTTTTTGATTTTCTCGATCATGCCAAACCGGGAGAATCATTTCTCATATCCCGGCTGGCTAAAAAATGCAATACAGACAGGTTCATCGATGCAGTGAAATTGTACATCCAATCCCGTGACTGGGACGGTGGCATTGAATTTAACTCCGACTATACCAAAATTCGTAAATTTGAAGTCCCCTGATGCATTTTCAATTATTGGACAAACAAATTATTCATTACATTTACAAATCATTAAAACGAAAACCTATGTATTTCTTATCTGTCCATAATGCTACTGCCAATTCGAAAATCCACATGGATACTTTATCGCTGACAAAACATCTTGACAACATCGTGGTAGATGATGAGTCGCTTCAGCAAATCATTCTTTTGTTACAGGAAGAGATAAGCAAGATTATTCCTGTCCGGGGGCGCAAAATATATCATACTTTTGAAGTTATTGAACGTAATGGTATATTGCTCATTCAGGCGGGTGAAAATATTTCAGTCCATGCCCGCCATATTTTGAATACGATCACCTGCGATGCTGCGAATCCTGCTATACCCGCTGATTTTTTTCACCCAAAATCAAGTTAATAAAATAAATTCACGATGCTCTACCATTTAGCCAAATAGCCGAAATCCCGTGCGAAAAAAATCCCATCACCCGAAAAGGCTAATGGGATTTTGGTCTATTCTCTGTTCAGCGAAACCTGCTGGCAAGCGCTTTTTTTTGTAAAAAGTAAGCTTATTTTTCTTCCCGGATGGCTTTCGGTTTTGATTGTTCCTTTTTACAATGCTGACGCTGCGACAGAACCTTCCTAATCAAATCCATTTTCCGATTTTTTTTTATAGTATTTTGATTTTTTATGCGCGTTCCACCCACCTTCATCAGCCCCCGCCTGTAATGTTTTTTCTAATCACTTCGCCTGATCACTGAATACAACTGAATTTTATCAGGTTCAGTTTTTG
>CAMDGL010000269.1 GCA_945897845.1 Chitinophaga pinensis
ATTTCAGGAATATTTGAAATATGAACTTTGGAGGGTGTTAACAAAACTGCACAGATTATCTGAAGCGCTTCGTTTTTTGCCCCCTGAGGTAACAAATCGCCGTTTAATTGTGTGCCACCTTCAATTTTAAAAGTTGCCATCCCTGTTAAAAGTAGGATATGAAATTAAATAATGCTGAAAATCAGGATCTACCGTTGCTGTTTGCTGCGGTCTTCAGGTTTCTGGAATTTTCGTCTCTGAAGATTATCGGTAACAGGGTTTTGTTTCTTCTTGCTGCGGAATAAAATATCCTTGGTTTCGGCGAGCTGTAAGTCCGAACACTGAATTTTACCTTTCGAAAGCTCTTCAATATCCATCAATATCTTGTCATCAGTCACCGAATCCTTGTTCCACATAATATAGCTTTTCTTCATGTGGTTGGCAATCAGCTTGATTAAAAGTTCGCGTTCTTTCTCATCTTCATAAACAGCGGCTTTTTCAAGCAGGATTTCGATTGTTTTTCCGTAATGACGGTATTTGATTTTATTGTTGCTATACGGAATCCTTTCGGGAGGACTGTTGAAAAATTCGGGTTCCGGCGGTGTGTATGGATAGTCGATGTCCAATGTGAAATTAGACATGATTGCCAGATGGTCCCAAAGCTTGTGTTTGAAATCGTTGATGTCTCTCAGGTACGGATACATTGCTCCCATTATGTCTATAATGGTTCTTGCTGCCCTGTTTCTCTCATCTCGGTCTTCAATGGTCATGATGTGATTGACCATGTTTTGTAAGTTTCTTCCATACTCAGGCAAGGGCAACTTACTGCGATCAGAATTGTAATCCATGTAAATAAATAAAGTTTTTCTTAAAAATCAGGCTGTTATCTAAAATGGGTGATTGGTACAGATAATCAGGATGAAGATGAATCTTGTGCAAATAAAAGCAAAAAAGTTTTCATGTCAAAAAAAAGCTGAAAAAACTGATTGCTTGATTTCACTCTGCAAAACTAACTAATTATCCGCAATTTAGCGAATTTTAATAAAAGTTGTTTTTTTCCGGCATTCTGAAAAAACACAGTTGCCTTTATATCCGGCATATTTCCTTCCATTTGCAATACTTTCCCACGCCCAAAACGCTGGTGTTCAACGAGCATTCCAGCCTGAATTTCCTCCGGATTACTGTAATCGAACGCATCGGTTTCCTTTTTTGCCTCGCGCAACTTATTCAGCTTTTGAAACATATCGGGCTGACTGGGTGAAGATGTTTTGAAACCAGGTATTTGTGCATTCTGCGGACGTGGTTTGGGCGCCGAGAATGGCAAATCTGAACTGTCTACGTAGAAATTCGGATCTTTTTCAACCGGCATATTCAGGTATTGAGGATCAATTTCGTCGATAAAACGGCTTTTGTTGCAGAATTCAAGTTTTCCCCATTTGTAACGCTGACGGGCAAAACTAATATAGGCATGCTGTTCGGCGCGGGTGAGGGCGACATAAAACAAACGTCGTTCCTCTTCGAAATCTTCCAGCGTTTTTTGCCCCATCTGGCTCGATGGAAATAGGTTTTCTTCCACACCGACAATAAATACATTTTTAAATTCGAGCCCTTTGGCTGAGTGGATGGTCATCAGCGTAACCCGGTCGTTGTCGTCTTCCTTTTCGGTATCCTGATCGGTCAGCAAAGCAACATCTTCCATGTAATTGTTTAGCTGATTGGGCGTTCCTTCTTCTTTTGCTGAAATTGAAAACTCCTGAATACCGTTCAGTAGTTCCTGAATATTTTCGTACCGGCTGACACCTTCGGGAGTTTGATCTTTGTATAGATCTTTCATTATTTCGGTTCCCGTGGCAATTTCGGTGGCCAGTTCGAAGGCGCTGAGAGTCTCCAGTTTTTCCCTGAAAACTTCGATGAGCCGCGTGAATTCATGAATTTTTGCAGCCGTTCCTTTGTTGAATTCGCTTAAAAGCAACGGAATGTTGGTGGCAAATTCCCAAATGCAAATGTTGTTTTGGGCCGCATACTGCTCGAGTTTGGTGAGGCTGGTCTGCCCGATTCCGCGTGCCGGATAATTGATGACCCGTTTAAAAGCCTCGTTGTCTTTCGGGTTAATAACCATCCTGAAATAGCTGAGTAAATCTTTGATTTCTTTTCGCTGATAAAAGGAAAGACCACCATAAATCCGGTAAGGAATATTCCGCTTCCGGAGCGCTTCCTCAAAAATACGCGACTGGGCGTTGGTGCGGTACAAAATGGCGTAATCAGAAAACATAAAATGCTCGCGCATCCGGGTATCGATAATTTCGTTCGAAACCAGGTACCCTTCTTCATTGTCGGTAATTGCGCTCATCACTTTGATCAGCGTACCAACTTCTTTCTCGGAAAATACATTTTTACGGATTTGCCGTTTATTCTTGGCAATGATGCTGTTGGCAGCGTCAACAATGGTTTGTGTTGACCGGTAATTTTGTTCGAGTTTAAAAACTTTGTGATCGGGATAATCTTTCTGAAAGTTCAGGATATTCTCGATGCGTGCCCCGCGGAAGGAATAAATACTCTGGGCATCGTCGCCAACCACGCAAATGTTGTTGTGTTTGGCGGCCAGCTTTTTAATGATCATGTACTGAGAATGGTTCGTATCCTGGTACTCGTCAACCAGAATATAGCCGAAAATTCGTTGGTACTTATCCAGAATTTCGGGATGGTTCCTGAACAACACATTCGTTTTCATGAGCAAATCATCAAAATCCATGGCACCTGCCAAAAAGCACCGTTTGGTGTATTCTTTATAAATTGCGCTGATGAGCGGCATTTTTATGCTTTGGTCGTATTCAACCGTTTCGGGCAGTGTAGCGTACATTTCAGAAGAAACAAGGTTGTTTTTTGCTGCCGAAATGCGTCCTGCTACTACATTGGTTTTATAAGTCTTGTCGTCGAGCTTAAAATCTTTGATGATACTCTTTATCAGACTTTTCGAGTCGGAAGAATCATAAATGGTAAAGTTTGACGGATAGCCCAAAGTTTCTGATTCGGTTCTTAAAATTCGCGCAAAAATGGCGTGGAAGGTTCCCATCCAAAGGTAACGGGCAGTATTCGGGCCAACCATTTCAGAGATGCGGTTTTTCATTTCTTTGGCGGCCTTATTGGTAAAAGTAAGCGCCAAAATTGATCCTGGTTTCACTCCATTCTTTAATAAATGGGTAATCCGGTATGTTAAAACCCGGGTCTTCCCCGATCCTGCTCCTGCTATAATCAGTGATGCACCGTTGATGTTTTCAACTGCAAGCCGCTGAGGCTCATTTAATTCTTCTAAATAATTATGCACTTTTTCCTGTTCTAAAATGGAGTTCAAAAGTAAAACTGTTTTCTGGTTTATAACGGCGGCAAGGTAAGTAGTTTTCAACAATAGTTGTTAAGCGGACTATCCTTTGTCTCTGATAGGGAAATTGGGATGATGTCAGAAATAAAATCAACAGGCATAAAACATTTCGGTTCTGAAACATTTTAGGTGCAGAGCACAGTTGATATTTGTAGAATATATGATGCCAATTCACACGAAAGGTGCAGGGCACCGAAATATTAGCTTGTTTCTTTCTTTTTAATATTCCGGTGCGCTGTACCTTAAAAGCTTATATCGACATTTTTACTACAAATATTTTGCGGCGCTGCCGCTTTCTTACAGTTGATAGCTGATTAACTGAAATTGTCAATTTGGGAATTTTGTAGTCCACCCACAAAAGATAAATCAATTTTTAGCGTTAATATTGTGAATTCTTAAAAGAAAGAGTAGAATGAACATTCAAAGTAGAGTTGCTGCATTCATTGTTTTGATCGTTTTTGCATTGGTTCCGACCATGAGTTTTGCCCAGATTACTTCTGTCGCCGATGAGGTTGTGCCAACAGAGTATACCAACACAAACGGAACTCAGGATTTTATTCATATTTTTTGTGGTGAAAAGGGAGATTTGAACGCTTCGTTAATCGCCACTTCCCCAAACAATGAAGCCGCCAGTTTTGAATGGCTGAAATACAATGAGGTATCCCTTATTTTTGGTCCTTTCCCGAACGATCAATCAGGAAATACAACATCAACAATTTCAAATCTTGCAGATGGATGTTACCGGGTGAATATTACCAGCTCTTCAGGAATAAAAACATACACTGCCTGGGTTTTTAACAATTACGTTGAAGCGACGGCTGAAATTCCAAAGTCGGATTGTGAGTCGTTTATATTGAAAGGAACTTTACTATCGCCAACAACATTTTCATATATTGATCTTCCAACGGGCCTGTCTAAACAATTGAATAAAGAAATTAAAGTTGAATGGCTGGAAAATGGCACTGCGGTGGTTAGCCGGATTATAACTTCAGAAATATTTGACCCACCAACAAAAAATACCAACTATGTTCTGCAAATCACTGACAGGTTTGATTGTGTTTCCAGAGTGGAGGTTGAGTATATTTCAATTGTTACCAAAGCATCGTTTACCTATAAGGTAGATGACCGGAAAAGTGATACGAGATTTGATGAGGCTCCATTGACGGTTGCTTTCACCAACACTTCGGAAAACGGTGATGCCGGAAAATTTGAATGGTTCATTTTCAAGGATCTTAATGAAATTAAAAAAGAATCGGCAGCAAATGCGGGAGTTGTAAAGGATAGTATCCTAACGAAAATATACACCGACAGCCCGAGTTTTATTTTTGAGCGGCCCGGTTCATACAAAGTGAAACTTGTTTCTCAGAAAAAATCACAATTCAACACCTGCTTCGACACTGTTTATATAGATGATTACATTAAAGTTGACACTTCATTCATTGAGGCGCCAAATGTTTTTACACCGGGCGATGGCAATGGCGAGAATGATAAGTTTGTAATTCGTTTTTTCTCAATGAAAACGGTTAAAATATCGATTTTTAACCGTTGGGGAAAAGTGCTGCATGTTTGGGAGAGCAACAATGTTAAGGGATTTAGTCCCACGATTGATTCCACAACAGCGGCCGTTTGGGATGGGAAAGTGGGAGGTAAACTTGCTTCTCCGGGCGTTTATTATTATGTGGTAGAAGGTACAGGACGCGATGACAAACGACAGCGAACAAGCGGATTTTTCCATTTGTTCAGGGGAAAATAGAAGACACTGTGTCTGTCAGTATGCGAACTTTGTATTTGTAGAAACCTGAGATATGTATTTTTAATTTTACACTTCCAGAAAAAGTGTCAATGCATCTTTCAGGTTTTCCTTCAATTCGTCAAGCGTTTTACCTTGAGACATAACTGGGGGATATTCTTGTATTTGGCCTACATAAAAACCATCTTCACCTTTTTCTACCAATATGGTTAAATCCATCCGTTTCATATAACACTGATTAAAATTGAATTGTAAAGGTATGAATTTCCCAATAATTGTAAGCAATGAAAAACCCGGGTGGCATTCCCGGGTTTTCTAATTCTAACGTAGTGAGCGGGTGACTCAAAGTCACCCGCTCACTGGAGTTTGGATTTAACTAGACAATAAAAAAATCAATAGAGATTACTGTCTGTTGATTTTTTTTTATTATTTTTGAATCTAGTTATATAACTAGTTTAACTTTTAACATTCAAACGCCATGGGATTTCCAACAAAAATTCAGCTGATT
>CAMDGL010000270.1 GCA_945897845.1 Chitinophaga pinensis
CTGGCGATGGTGAAAAACAACCGTTCTTTCATGGAAAGCAGGGCAATCACCGTTCCGTACACCAATAAAAAACTGGATATCCAGTTCGCTACTTTCCGGAACAAGCTGCTGCCCGGACAGGAAGAAGAATGGCAGATTACCCTGCGCGACAGCAAGGGAGAAAAAGCCGTTGCCGAAATGCTTGCCGGAATGTACGATGCTTCGCTCGACGCGTTTGTTCCGCACGACTGGTCGTTTAATATTTTCAACTCATTTTACGGAACACGTCCATGGACCGACAATCAATGTTTCGGATTCAAAACCGGCGATCAGTTCAATTATCCTGAAATGCTTTTCCAACCGGTATCACGTGAGTACGACCAGTTGAACTGGTTTGGATTTGGTAATGGATTATCAGGAGGTAGGATACGAATGATGAAGAGTGGCAGTATAATGATCAGGGGAGTTAGTGCAGTCTCAGATGAGTTAGAAATTTCCGATGCTGTAACAATTGGATATGGGAGAATGAAAGAAAGTGCATCTTCCTTGGAAGAAGTGTCGGTCATAGAAATTATACCTGCTCAAAAACCTGCAGAACCGCAATCCATCCAGATCCGCAAAAATATGAACGAAACCGCCTTTTTCTTTCCGCAACTGGCTACCAACGAAAACGGCGAAATTGTCATCAAATTCAAAGCTCCGGAAGCCCTTACCCGCTGGAAAATAATGGGTTTGGCACATACCAAAGATTTGAAATACGGGCAGATCGAGAAAACACTGGTTACTCAGAAAGACCTGATGATTTTTACCAATGCACCCCGTTTTATGCGCGAAGGCGATACGATGGAATTCGCGGCTAAAATCTCGAACATCAGCGATCACGACCTTTCCGGAACTGCTGAATTGCATTTCTTCGACGCGCTGACCATGAAGCCAATCGACGACATTTTGGGTTTGAAACAGGCAAGTATTCCGTTCAGCGTAAATAAAGGAATCAGTTCGGCGGTAAGCTGGAAAATCAGTATTCCTGAAGGTTTGCAAGCGGTCGTTTACCGCATTACAGCCAGTTCAGGAACTTTCAGCGATGGCGAAGAGGCAGTCATTCCTGTTTTGACCAACCGGATGCTGGTCACCGAATCGATGCCGCTGCCGGTGAACGGAATGCAGCAAAAGAAATTCAACTTCGATAAACTAATCAATTCCGGAAAGGCTGGTTCAACCCTGCGAAATTACAGGCTTTCGCTCGAATATACTTCGAATCCCGCCTGGTATGCAGTGCAGGCTTTGCCTTACCTGATGGAATATCCGTACGATTGTGCCGAACAGCTTTTCAGCCGGTATTACGCCAACACTCTGGCAACACATATTTCCAACAGCGATCCGAAAATCAAGCGCGTGTTCGAAACCTGGAAAAACATTTCTCCGGATGCGCTGAAATCGAACCTCGAAAAGAATCAGGAATTGAAATCAGTGCTACTCCAGGAAAGTCCTTGGGTGCGCCAGGCAATCAGCGAAAGTGAACGCAAACAGCGCATCGGTTTGCTTTTCGATTTGAACCGGATGGCTTCGGAACAATCTTCGGCCATGAAAAAACTGCGCGACATGCAGAACCCCAATGGCGGCTGGCCTTGGTTCGCCGGAATGCCCGAAAGCCGTTACATCACCCAACACATTGTAACTGGGCTTGGTCATTTATATTTCCTGAAGGTTTTGAATCCGCTTGAAAACAACGAAATCAAAGGGATGCTGAAAAAAGCCATTGACTATCTTGATGAAACTTTGAAAATTGATTTTGAAAAGATCAAAAAGGATGACAAAGACTATCTGAAAAACAATCATCTGGGATATGGTGATATCCAATATTTGTATGCCCGGACCTACTTCAGTACTGAATTCCCGATTGGCAAGGATTACAGCGAGATGCTTGACTATTACAAAGCCCAGTCGGTAAAATACTGGAAGTCGCAGAATAACTACATGAAAGCGATGATGGCCTTGTACCTGAACCGTTTCGGCGAAGAAAAAACAGCTTCTCTGATTATGCGTTCGCTGAAAGAAACCGCCTTGCACAATGAGGAATTGGGAATGTACTGGCGAAACGAGCAGCGGGGCTGGTTGTGGCATCAGGCGCCGGTAGAAACGCAGGCACTTTTGATCGAGGCTTTCGACGAGGTAAGCAATGATCAGAAATCGGTGGAGGAAATGAAAATATGGTTACTGAAACAGAAACAGACTCAGGATTGGAAAACCACCAAAGCCACTACCGAAGCGGTTTATGCTTTGTTATTGCGCGGAACTTCACTGCTTGCATCCGACAAACAGGTTGAAATCACCGTGGGCAGCGAAAAAGTTGATCCGTACAAACAGGATGGCTCAAAACCCGAAGCCGGAACAGGCTATTTCAAAACCAGCTGGGAACCATCGGCAATTCAGCCCGAAATGGGAAAAGTAACAGTGAACAATCCAAATCCGACAGTTGCCTGGGGCGCCATGTACTGGCAGTATTTCGAACAGTTGGATAAAATCACACCGGCACAAACACCGCTTAGCCTGAACAAAAAATTATTCCGCGAAGTGAATACACCAACCGGACCGGTGATTGAACCGATTACGGAAAATTCTTCAATAAAAGTTGGCGATAAAATCATTGTTCGGGTTGAACTTCGGTCTGACCGCGATATGGAATACATTCATCTGAAAGACATGCGGGCTTCAGCATTTGAGCCTGTCAATGTGCTTTCAGGATACCGTTGGCAGGATGGATTGGGTTATTACGAATCAACGCTCGATGCCTCGACCAACTTCTTTATTTCCAGGTTGCCAAAAGGAACCTATGTGTTCGAATACAAGCTGGTTGCCACCCAAAAAGGTGAATTCTCAAACGGAATTACTTCGGTTCAATGCATGTATGCACCTGAATTTGCAGCACATTCAGAAGGAATTAGGGTGAAGGTGGAGTGATAATATAGTGTGATTGTCCGTTTGCATACCAATTTGGCATTTTGTGTCAGTCAGTTGTGGTCATATATTGTCATTCTGTTGTGCATTTCCTGGCAACTTAATGACTACTAAATGACAAATAAATGACCTTCGACTGCTACGCGCTCAGGCAACTACGTTTATGACATTGAGTAAGATTACGGATATCCAATTAATAGTAACTTTATTCCAATTTTAAACAAATAATTCAGGAGGAAATAATCATGATCAACGCAATAATACTTATCAACGCCGAACGTACCAAAATCAATTCTGTAGCAGAACAACTGGTCAGTCTGCCGGGAATTACAGAAGTTTATTCCGTTAGCGGCCGATTCGATTTGGTGGCTGTCATCCGGCTTCCGCATGCCGACGATCTGGCTGAACTGATCACCGAAAAAGTAACCAAAGTGGAAGGAATCACCAAAACCGAATCGATGGTAGCTTTTAAAACTTTGTCGAAAAGCGACATGGCCAGCATGTTTGAGTTGGGCAACTAAACCATGGTTGTAGCATTTTTTGTTTCGCTAATTGTCCTTTATTTTAAACAAAACGGACTGGCCGACTGTTTATCAGCTTACAATTAAACAGTAAACAGTTTTGATATTTTAAAATTTAATGACATGAAACAAACATTTTTTATTGCCCTTGTCGGATTGGCAATGGTTATTTCGACATCTAATGGCAACGCGGCAAACAAACCAACTCCGGTTGTAAAAGCCATTGACAGTGTTTTCCCTGAACTTCCGTATGCATACAATGCACTCGAACCAACCATTGATGCAAAAACGATGGAAATTCATTACAGCAAACACCACAAAGCATACTACAACAATTTTCTGGCTGCCATCAAGGAAACTCCTGCGGCAAACCTTGATATCGTGAGTCTTTTTGCGGAAATAAGCAAACAGCCTGCGGCTGTTAGAAACAATGGCGGAGGTTATTACAACCACATGCTTTTTTGGGAAAATATGTCACCCACGAAAACCACTCCTTCTGCCAAATTAAAAGCGGCGATCGAAAAAGATTTCGGATCAATGGAAAAATTCAAGGAGGAGTTTTCCGGTGCAGCCAAAAAACAATTCGGTAGCGGATGGGCTTGGCTGGTGCTTGGAAAAGACGGTAAACTTTTCGTTTCATCAACGCCCAATCAGGACAATCCATTGATGGATGTTGCCGATAAAAAAGGAACTCCGCTTTTGTGCATCGACGTTTGGGAACATGCTTATTACCTGAAGTATCAGAATCTAAGGGCTGAATATGTTGACAATTTCTGGAATGTGGTGAACTGGGACATGGTTGGCAAACGTTTCGAAAACAAATAAACTGCCGTATCTTAAAACATTGAATTTAGTGAGCGGGTGACTTGAAGTCACCCGCTCACTTGCGTTTAAAGCCGGTTCTTCCGTAGTTTTTTTATACCTTTCCGAATCAAAAAAATTGAAGCCATGATAGAAAATGTAGTTCTCATCGGAGCCGGAAACCTTGCCACTCAACTGGCTTTGGCCTTGAATGATAAGGGAATTCAGGTAAAACAGGTTTTCAGCCGCAAAATTGAATCGGCCAAAGAGCTTGCAGAAAAAGTAAATGCCAGTTTTACCAACGACTTATCGCAACTCGTTCCTGAAGCCGATTTATACATTATTGCTGTGAAAGATTCGGCCATTCAGGAAGTATTGGAAAACGTTAACCTGAAAGATGACCAAATGATTGTGCATACAGCCGGAAGTGTTCCGATGAGTATTCTGGAAGGATTCTCCAACAATTACGGCGTGTTTTATCCGCTGCAAACTTTCTCGAAAAGCAGAAAGGTTGATTTTTCGGATATTCCGATTTGCATAGAATCCAGCCATCCTTCCACCTTTTTGAAACTTGAGAAACTGGCTGAAAGACTTTCCAGTTCAGTTAACCAAATCAATTCTGACGAAAGAAAAACCCTGCATCTGGCAGCTGTTTTTGTCAACAACTTTGTAAATCATTTTTATGCCATCGGAGCTGATATACTTCATGATAAAAAGATGGATTTTGACCTTTTAAAACCACTAATTCGCGAAACTGCCGATAAAATTCAAACCTTGAATCCGTTTGATGCACAGACCGGGCCGGCAAAAAGAAACGACCAAAGTATCCTGCACGCTCATTTAAAAATGCTTCACAATAAGCCTGAACTTCAGAAAATCTATAGCTTTGCGACCGAAAGCATTTTTCAGTTTCAACAAAAACACGGACATGACCTTCTTTAAAGAAAGACTAAAAAATATCAAAGCATTTATTTTCGATGTTGACGGCGTTTTGTCGATGGACACTTCGCCACTCGACGAAAACGGTGACCCGGTTCGGACAGCCAATATCAAAGATGGATTTGCCATCCGGTATGCACTTCAAAACGGTTTCCAGGTTGCCATCATCACCGGAGCAAATACACAACGTGTAAAACTTCGGTACAAAAAATTGGGTGTCGAACACATTTACCTGAATTCGTTCAACAAAATTGAATGTCTGGATGAAATTCTGACCAAAACTAGATTGCAAAAAGATGAAATCCTTTACATGGGCGACGACCTGGTCGATTTTCAGATCATGAAAGAAATCGGAATCCCAACTTGTCCGCTGGATGCAGTTCCTGAAATAAAAGCGATTTCATTGTACATTTCC
>CAMDGL010000271.1 GCA_945897845.1 Chitinophaga pinensis
AATGGTTACACCGCAGCAACAGAAGATATTTCGGGTTTGGCTGCCGGATCTTATACCGTTGTAGTAAGTTCAGATTTAGGTTGTACCAAAACAGAAACATTTGTTGTTGGAACTACATCTGATATAATTCCACCAACAATTGTTTGCCCGGATGATATTATTGCAGAAAATGATCCTGGTGCTTGTGGTGCTGTTGTAAATTATACAGTTAATTCAACAGATAATTGTGGTGCTACTGCAAATTTATTATCCGGATTAGCCAGTGGTTCTACTTTTCCTGTTGGCACCACAACAGTTAAATGGAGAACCGTAGAAAACACCGGAAAAAGTGTCACTTATAATTTTGATAATCTCAATACCGGAGTTCTCAATGGTCAGGATAACTGGAAAGTGATCGGATCTGGACTCACTCCTCCAAATGCAAGTGTTAATCTGGTGGTTAACAGACCTAGCAGCGGAGCATATACAGGTTCAAAAGCATTTTTTGCTGCTGATGTTGGAGGAAACAACAGAACATTCTCATCACGGATTAATAATTCAAATTTCAGTTTTCCTACCGTTCAAAATACAGATATTGTAGTTCTTGAGTATGACAATGACCGTAGTTATTGGGGCAATGCTTTGGAAGTAGGCTTTGATGCCAATAATGACGGAGATCTAGATGAAGCTGGAGAACGGACTTTTGGTGTGCTGGAAGCAACCAACGGTAATGTATTAAGTATCTACGGATTTAATAGTGCTACACTTGCCAGCCTTTCTAACATCACCGGTGGAGATTGGCGAAGACTCAGGTTGACAGTTGACCTTGAAGCAAACAGCGGGGCAGGAAGTATAAGTCTTAGTTATAAGGATCTTACTAATAATGGATCATGGATAAGCCCTGCCGGACTGCAGAATATCAACGCCGGATTGGACCCTTTAGCGACAAATGGACAGAATGCGTCTAAAATCAATGGTATGAGATATTTCCATGAAGCGGGTGAATCTTCTTATTTGGATAACATTAGTTTTACAGCAAAAAGTACTGCAACATGCAGCTTTACGGTTACAGTGAATGACACTGAAGTTCCGGTTACTATTGCCCAAAATGTAATTGTTCAACTTGACAATTCAGGAAACGGAAGCACAACAGCTGAATTGGTTAATAATGGATCAAACGACGCGTGTGGAATCGAATCAATTGCATTAAGCAAAACTGCTTTCACCTGTGCAGATATAGCAACCAATCCAAATATTGTAACACTTACAGTGACCGATATTCATGGTAATGTTAACACTGTTACAGCCGAGGTCACCGTCAAAGACGAAGTTCCTCCTGTTGCATTGGCACAGGATGTAATTGTTCTGTTGGATGCAAGCGGAAACGGAAGCACAACTGCTGAATTGGTTAATAACGGATCAACCGATGCATGTGGAATCGCTTCAATTTCATTAAGCAAATCTGCTTTCACCTGCGCTGATGTAGCATCTAATCCAAATATTGTGACACTGACAGTGACCGATAATCATGGTAATGTCAGCACTGCCACAGCAACTGTCACCGTTAAGGACGAAGTTGCCCCGGCAGCCATTGCTCAGGATGTAATTGTTCTTTTGGACGCAAGTGGAAACGGAAGTACAACAGCCGCCCTGGTAGACAATGGTTCAAATGATGCCTGCGGAATTTTATCAATGGTATTAAGTAACACTGATTTCACCTGTGCAGATATAGCCAATCCGAATATTGTAACACTAACTGTGACAGATAATCATGGAAACATCAGTAATGCTACAGCTACAGTCACGGTAAAAGATGAAGTTCCGGCAAACGTTATTACCAAAAATATCACCGTTCAGCTCGATGCTACCGGTAATGTTTCAGTTACTGCTGATCAGGTTGACGATGGTTCGTCCGATGCTTGTGGAATCGCCACAATGAGCGTTTCTCCAAGTGCATTCTCTTGTTCAAATGTGGGAAATAACACCGTAACTCTGACCGTAACCGATGTAAACGGAAACGTTTCATCGCAAACCGCAGTGGTTAAAGTGGAAGACAACATTCTTCCAACGTGGGTAACAATTTCCGGTTCTTTAGATAGATCTGTTTCATGCGGAAATGCCGGAACTCTAGCAGCAGCTATGGCCTTGGCACCTACTGCTACCGACAATTGCACTGCAACCTTATCTAAAACTTCGGGTACATTAATCGGAAATACAATTACCAATACATGGTCAGCTACGGATGCAAGCGGCAATACCAGCTCAGCATTATTTACACAAGTAATTACAATCACTGCTGTAACCATTGATGCTTCTCTTAGCAGCACACCTGTAGCACTGGGTAGCACTACAACTTTATATGCACAGGTAACTCCTGCAGAGGCCGGGATTAGCATTACTTTTAAACTTGACCAGGGAACTGTCGCTTATGGTACCTATGGTATTTATACAGCAATAACTGATGCTTTAGGAGTTGCCACACAAACCTTAACAGGTTTAACGGTTGAAGTTTACAGAGTATATGCCATCGCAGGTGACGGATGCGCCAATTCAACAGCTTATCTTGCTGTTTACGATCCAAATGGTGGTTTTGTAACCGGTGGAGGCTGGATTACTTCTCCTTTGGGTGCTTATGTCGCCAATCCTGCATTAACAGGTAAGGCCAATTTTGGATTTGTTTCGAAATATAAAAAAGGTTCGAATGTACCTGATGGTAATACAGAGTTTCAATTCCATGCCGGTAACTTAAACTTTAGCAGTTCAAGTTATAATGCAGGTTCACTGGTAATCGCAGGCAAACAGGCAATTTACAAAGGCGTTGGCACCATAAACGGTGTTAGTGGTTATAGTTTTATGGTTTCGGCAGTCGATGGCCAGGTTAGTGGTGGTGGTGGCATTGATATGTTCCGCATGAAAATCTGGAATACTTCAACTGGTGCAATCGTATATGACAACAATGTTTCGAGTGCAGACAATGCTACACCTACAACGGCATTGGGCGGAGGATCTGTTGTTATTCATGCGGTAGCGACCAAATCAGCCACAATTGGCTCTGATGTAGCTAATACAATTAAGCCAGTGGTTGAATACTCTGTACTGAAAGCTTATCCAAATCCATTCAAAGACAAATTGTTCTTTGAATTTAGCAGGGAAGCAGATGGCAAGGCTACACTTATTCTGTTTGATGGCATTGGTAGAGAAATCTCTGTTTTATTCGATCAGCAGATTTATGCAAAGGAAAACTACCGTGTTGAATATACTCCCAAAGGATTGTCTACTGATATGCTTTTCTACCGAATGACTTTCGGTAATGAAGTGATAAACGGAAAAGTAATCTTTAAGAAATAATATTCATTCAATTTTTATCAAAAAGGCGTACTTCGGTGCGCCTTTTTTTTGAGTTTGTTCAACCATGAGCTCTGCCTGAATCCATAAATGATATTGTCCCTATATTTGCAGGATAATCCTTTAGCGGTTTAAATGGAAAATCAATTGAGCGGTGAAAAGCGTAAAATCATTCATATTGATATGGATGCCTTTTACGCGTCCATCGAACAACGCGATCATCCGGAGTACAGAGGCCAGCCGGTGGTGGTTGGCGGATTGCCTGACGGCCGGAGAGGGGTGGTGGCCACAGCCAGTTACGAAGCCCGCAGGTTTGGAATACATTCTGCTATGTCCTCAAAGAAGGCATTTCAGTTATGTCCGAAAGCTGTTTTTTTGCGGCCCCGCTTCGAGGTTTACAAGGAGGTTTCGGGAAAAATGCGCGAGATTTTTGCGCGCTATACCGACCTGATTGAGCCGCTTTCGCTGGATGAGGCCTATCTGGATGTTACCAACGATAAGTTGAATATCGGATCTGCCATCGAAATCGCAAAACAAATCAGGCAAGCCATTAAAAATGAGTTGCAGCTAACCGCTTCCGCCGGCATTTCGGTCAATAAGTTTATTGCCAAAATAGCTTCTGAAATTCGAAAACCCGACGGTCTTACGTTTATTGGCCCATCAAAAATTCAGGTTTTTATGGAAAAGCTTCCCGTCGAAAAATTCCATGGCGTGGGAAAAGTGACGGCTGAGAAAATGAAAAGCATGGGCCTGCATACCGGCGCCGATTTAAAGAAACTCAGCGAACCGGAACTGACACGGCATTTCGGAAAAGCCGGCCAATTCTATTACAACATCGTGCGCGGGATTGATAATCGAGAGGTTGAACCACACCGAGAAACCAAGTCGGTGGGAGCTGAGGATACCTTTGCATACGATTTGGCCAGTGTGGAAGAGATGAACCTCGAATTGGATAAGATTGCACAAGTTGTACACAACCGTTTAATCCGACACGATCTGCAGGGGAGAACCGTCACCTTGAAAATAAAATACAGCGATTTCAGGCAAATTACCCGTAATCATTCGTTTGCACATCCGGTGGACGATTTATACATCATTCGTGATACAGCAAAACAACTCTTAGCATCAACCGAGCCTGAAGGAACCAGCATACGCTTGCTGGGAATTACACTTTCGAATTTTGGAGAATTATTGCCTCCGACCCGTCGCCAGGATAAATCGGGACAATTGCGATTGTTTCCCTGAATCTTATATGAATTTTAACTTTATAAAAAACAAAGTTGAATTCTCTTAAAGCAGAAAAAAAACAAATTGAACGCAGATTTACGCGGTTTTAGCGGATTACTAAACGGATTTTTTTTATTCCGACATGTCGGAATGGATAAAAACCAAAAGAAAGAACCAAGATTGTCTCTGAAAATCATCCCAACTTGTTGGGAATAAATCCGCTTTTTATCCGCTCGATCAGGTTAAATCCGCGTTCTATATTTTTTATTCAGAACGAATACCTCAAACTTATCCCTGATTTAAAATTTCGTGGTAATCCGGGGTAATAATAGCGGGGCGATTGGGTGCCGATGGCCGTAGCATTGATCAAAACCATAGAGGCATAACGGACATCGAAAAGGTTTTGAGCGCCTGCCGAAATGCCGATTGAAAGGTGTTTAAATGTTTTTTCATATCCGGCCATCAGGTTGGCAAGCGAATACGCATCTGTGAAAACGGAATTGTCGTCGCGCAAAGGCATCCGGCCAACTGTCAGATAGTGCAGATTCAGGAAAAATCCTTTGGCGTGGCTGGTTTCGAGCATCCAGTTGGTCAGCATTTCCGGCGAACCGGTCAGTTTGTTGCCCGAATAATCGTTTCCTTTATCGGTGAAATCCGCAAAACGGTAGCGGGTAAAACTGCCATTCATCCTGAAAAAAGTGGTCCAGTCGGGTCGGTTTATCAGCCTGTAATCCAGTTTAATTTCCAGTCCCGGATGATTGGTTCCACCCGCATTGATCCCGATGTATTCATCTTCTCCGGCACGTTGCGCCACCAGCAAATTCTTCACCTTCATGTAATAGGCCGAAAGTTCAAAAAACAGCGAATTGCCAACAGACCCTTTTGTTCCCAGTTCGAAATTCCAGCCGGTTTCAGGTTTGATCGAAGTGTTTCGCAGTCCACCGGGCATCAAAGTTTCTTCGAGGGTGGGAGGGGAGAAGCCGTGACTGATCACCGAAAAAAGGCGAAGTTTTTCATTCGCAATCCA
>CAMDGL010000272.1 GCA_945897845.1 Chitinophaga pinensis
GAAAGAATACAGGTTTCCCGACGACTATTTCCCCGGATCGAACTCAGCTTCAGGCACCGTTTCAGGAGAAATGGTTTACGTGGGGTTCGGAATTTCGGCGCCGGAATTGGGTTACGACGATTATAAAAATGTGGATGTAAAAGGCAAAATTCTGCTGATGGAAACCGGACTGCCATACAACGCCAACGACAGCACTTTGAAAAATTGGGAGAAATACAGTTATCATCGTTACAAGTTTCAGAGAGCAAAAGAATTGGGAGCTGCGGGATTACTGTATGTCAGCAAAATTGCCAACCCTAATACTTCGTACCTCGAAGGTTTTGTATATGCCCACATTGGCGAACCGGTTGCCGAAGAACTTTTTGACGGAACAGGCCGAAAATATGCAGAAACCAGCGCTTCAATTAAGAAAAGCATCGAGCCAAACTCGTTTGCGCTGAATAAAAAAGTACAGATTTCAGCTTCAACCAAACATTTCCCCGACAGCCGCTCGTGCAACGTAATTGGAATGATTGAAGGATCGGATCCGAAACTGAAAACGGAAGCAATCATTATCGGCGCCCACCTCGATGCCGTGGGCAGTCCGGGCAGTTTGTTTCCCGGCGCACTCGACAATGCTTCCGGCTCGGTTGATATTCTGGCTGCTGCCAAAGCGCTGGCAACTTCAGAAGTAAAACCCGCCCGAACCATTGTTTTCATATTATTTGGTGGCGAAGAATGTGGCCTTTACGGAAGTACAAAAAGTGTGGAATCGCCCGTTTGGCCGAAAGAAAAGGTGCTTTGCATGATCAACCTCGACATGGTGGGCAACGGAACCGGCTTTCATCTTTCGAATGGGAAAACCTACCCGGAGCTGTTTCGTCCGTTTGCCGAAAGCAACGAAAAATACCTGCATCGGGATCTGAACAGTTCCGAAGCACGCGTCAATTATGGACGGCCACGAACCGATGCCGCTGTATTTGATAAAGTCGGCTACCGGACGCTCAGTTTATGGACCACCGGAACCGTGAAACCGGTTTATTATCACCATCCGCTTGACAATACGGACGCACTGACTCCCGAAATTATGGAAGACGCAGCCAAACTACTTTACCTCGGAGTTCTTGAATTGGCAAATGATCAGACAATCGAAGCAAAATAAAGATTGATAACAGTAAAATTTACGACATCGTAGGAAACCTGATCAAATCTCAACTGTTTAAAGTCAAATAAAAACAACGACAATCCTGACTTTATGCAAAAAACATGGAAATTTAAACTCGGAATAGTCCTGCTCATTGTATGCGTAATTGCATTTCTGTCTATTCCTGTTGTGCCTTTTCTCGCGCTTGAAAACAGTGTGAAAATTACCTTGTCAACCATACTTTTTGTAATTGGCGAAGTTGCGTTTTGGGTCGGAGGAATACTTCTGGGAAAGGAATTGTTCACCAAATACAAAACGTACATGAACCCGAAGAGCTGGTTTAAACCGAAATCCGAAATCAAAGAAAACAAACCCGATTGATACCTTTTTGTAGAATCTCCCGAAAAGGACTACCAAAAAGTAACATTTCGCAAGTCTGAAAAAGAACAAACCTCTGTATTTCAACTCTCCCGCTTTTCTGGCATTTGCTTTGAATCCGAAGCAAAAATGACAAATATGAAAGTAATCATACCTGTAATTGACAACCAAAACGGGAGAAACAATATTGCCTCCGGATTTCACAATGCCGAATATGTTTGCATTTACGATTGCGCAAACACAACCTGCGAATGGGTTCGAACAAAGGACATCAGCAATCAAACAGGAATATTTGGGCAGGAACTTATCAGCCAAAACATTACTACCGTAATCAGCCAATCTATGCCGTTAATGGCTTTGGGCGTATTTACCGATTGTGGTTTGAAAGTCCTGAAATCATCGGGAACCGACTTACATTACAACTTAGAATTGTTTCAAAACAATCAGCTCGAAGCAATTACGGCGCAATCAACGCTTGTGATGTCGGCGTGCAGCGGCTCCTGCAAATCATGTAAAACTACTTGTAACTAAAATTATCAGCCATGGCATTGGGAAAAGCGATCAATTTTGTGAAAAAGGTCATCTCCGACAACGAATTCAGGAGAAATTGCAACAAATGCGCTTCGAAAGAAGAATTGCTGAAAGAACTCGATTTTCACGAAGGTGAGTTTGAAGATGCCATAAACATGCAGTTGTTTAAATGTCAGAGCTACGAAGCCGCAAATCAAATTCAGCAGATAAAAATGTGGTTCTCATTACTATAAAAATATCAATATGGAATTCAGAAATTTAGAGAATGTACGCGCAATTATTAAAGACGCGACCGGATTGGATGTTTCGTATGCTTATGACGATCTTGTGTTTCCGGATCATACGGCATTCATTGTTCAATTTGACGATGACAACGCGAAGAACTTCTTTTGTTATTTTCAGGAGGAATGTGAACCCGAAGAACGAAAAAAAATACTGGACAGCCTTACAACCGCCTGTTCCAAAGAAAAATGCAGTATTCACTCGAAAGGATCATTTAGGCTGGAACAAAAAGGCGACGAAGTGGATATCATTTTCTCCTGAAAGCACCGAAGGTGCTAAATTATAGTGACCCCCAATAAAATTGTGGGTTTGAAAGCAGAAAACAACTACAACCCTGTTATGGGTTGAATAATTTCATGTATTTAATATTCAACCCTTAACATGGTTGCAGCCGAAGCATTTGCCTCATCCTCCAGTTTCACTGGAGGTCACTAACATTATAACACTCCGTGGTACCTGAAAAACAGCGTTTCTTCCTATAAATTTACAAATGCACAACTTTTCCTGATCAACAATTTCCGGAATTAATTTGTTATTGAATTCTGATGCTTTTGACAGATCGTCAAACCAGGCACAAATAAAAACCAAAAAAGTCATCTTACCTTATTTTACAGTTTGCCGGGGTAAACTGAATCCTTGAATTCATTGAGTTAATTGCCTTTTTTAAGACACAGCTTAATGTCAAACAATGATTCCTTCCCTGAGAATTAGTATCAGAAATAACCAATAAACATTCTTATTATGGCAACTCTTGAAAAAACAGTTATTACCGTTGGAGCTGAAATCAATGCTCCGGTTGAAAAAGTATGGGAATTTTGGACAGATCCAAAGCACATTGTTCGTTGGAACAATGCATCGGACGACTGGCACACGCCCAAAGCGGAAAACGATTTACGCGTTGGTGGAAAATTCCTGTCGCGCATGGAAGCCAAAGATGGAAGCATGGGCTTCGATTTTATAGGCGTGTACAGCAAGATAGAGCCTCTCCGGCAAATTGAATACACCCTGGAAGATGACAGAACTGTGCAGATTTCGTTTGCTGCTGATGGCGATAAGACAACGGTTACAGAAACCTTTGAAGCCGAACAGGAAAACACACTGGAATTGCAACAGTTTGGCTGGCAATCGATCGTGAACAATTTCAAACGGTATGTTGAAACTTCAGGAAAAATGGAAACGCTGCACTTTGAAATAATCATCAATGCCAATGTTGAAATGGTTTTTAACGTCATGATTGACGACAAACATTACAGGGAATGGACCGCGGAATTCAATCCGACATCCCATTTTGTAGGTTCCTGGGAAAAAGGAGCCAAAATTGTATTCATCGGATGTGATGAGGACGGAAACGAAGGAGGGATGATCGGCAGGATTAAAGAGAACATTCCGAATCAGTTTCTGAGCATTGAATATCTCGGCATTATACAAAATGGCCGGGAAATCACCAGTGGGCCTGACATCGAAGGTTGGGCCGGATGTAATGAAAACTATACATTTACTGAAAATAGCAGCGGTACTTTGCTGGCCGT
The DNA here is from genome assembly GCA_945897845.1 of Chitinophaga pinensis. GTDB lineage: Bacteria > Bacteroidota > Bacteroidia > Bacteroidales > Prolixibacteraceae > Aquipluma. Next base: position 3,844 of record CAMDGL010000272.1, read on the forward strand.
TGATTTGGATTCGAATCAGGAATTTATGTTCTACTTTATCGAAACATGGCCCAAAGCACTCAATAAATTAAAAGCAATTTGCGAAGAATAATTCATAACCACTTAAAAAAACAAAACAATGGCAACAGTAAGCACTTATCTGAATTTCACTAACAACACCGAAGAAGCGTTTAATTTTTATAAATCCGTTTTCGGAACCGAATTTGAAGGCGGTGGCATCATGCGTTTCAAGGATATTCCACCTTCAGACGAAATGCCACCTTTACCCGAAGCAGACATGAATCTGGTCATGCACGTTTCATTGCCCATTCTTGGCGGACACAGTTTAATGGGAACCGATGCGCCCGAGTCGATGGGGTTCAAGATAAACTTTGGCAACAATGTATATATCAATCTTCAACCCGACACCCGGGAAGAAACAAAACGGCTGTTCGATGCCCTTTCGGCAGGAGGAACAGTTGAAATGGAACTTCAGGATATGTTTTGGGGCGATTACTACGGAAGTTGCAAAGATCAATTTGGCGTGCAATGGATGTTTAACTGCGCCGAAAAAAAGTAATTAATACCTGAATATATCAGAACTTTACAACAATGAAACGAGCATGTTCGTTGAACACAAACAAGGATGAATATCTCACATGCGAGTTCCATCCGACAGTTAAAAAACAAATTATATTCGGATGAAAAATCAAATATATCCTTGCCTTTGGTTTGACGGAAAGGCAAAAGAGGCAGCAGAATTTTACTGCTCTGTCTTCGCCGAGACAGCCATTACCGCCGAAAATCCAATGGTGGTTACTTTTGAATCTGACGGGCAAAAATTCATGCTCCTGAATGGCGGCCCCCAATTTGCTATCAACCCATCGGTTTCGTTCTTCGTGGTTTGCGAAACAGCCGGTGAAGTGGATAAAACATGGGAAAGCCTTCTGGACGGAGGTTCGGTATTAATGCCGCTCGACAAATACGAATGGAGCGAAAAGTATGGCTGGGTGCAGGACAAGTTTGGTGTAAACTGGCAATTGTCGTTTGGCAAGATTCAAGACGTCGGCCAGAAATTTACGCCAACGCTCATGTTTACAAATGCATTGGCTGGAAAAGCGGAACAAGCAGTTCTATTCTACACCGGTGTTTTTGCCAATTCATCGGTTCGGGGAATCCTGAAATACGCCGCCGGTGATCAGGACATCGAAGGAAATGTAAAACATGCGCAATTCAACCTGGGTAAACAGGTTTTTATGGCTATGGACAGTTCGTGGCCACATGAATTTGGCTTTAACGAAGCCGTTTCGTTTGTGGTTGAATGTGAAACTCAGGAAGAAATCGACTATTTCTGGGAAAAACTCTCAGCAGTGCCCGAAGCCGAACAATGCGGTTGGCTGAAAGACCAGTTTGGCGTTTCGTGGCAAATTGTTCCGGCCATTCTGGAAAAACTGATGAGCGATCCATCCCGATCTCAGCGGGTAATCGATGCCTTTCTGCAAATGAGAAAATTTGATATTGAAAAACTGGTCAATGCCTGAAATTGGTCAGGGATTCACTTTGAGTGAAACCCTGACTTAAAAACATTTATTTGATAGAGACAATCTTTTAGGTTTCGATTTCATACTTTTACGTTCAAATACAATTTAGCATGACGACCAAAGAATTAAGAAATAAAGTAATCGGGAAGATCAATCAGATTGATGATGAAGAAATTCTAAACGAGATTTACCG
>CAMDGL010000273.1 GCA_945897845.1 Chitinophaga pinensis
GGAAAATCCAAAAAAGTTGATTTGATGGAATAAAATTCGGTGTCTCCGGAATTGGCATCTTCAACAGGAATATTGTACACTAATTTTCGTTCGCCAAATGACATTCCAGGTAAAAAACGAAGATCAAAATATTCGGACATTCTCAAATTGGTTACAATTCCAACAGTAAAACCTGGCGTCAGGCTTGAGATGTCAGCTCTGATTTGTTTATTTCCATCAATGACATCAACACCAATTGTTTCAAAGTTGACCTGGTCAAATTTGGGATTTTCACCCAAGGTTTGATAATGATCAATATTAAAATCGAGCGCATTGAACGCCAGGGTAAAGCCGAAATGAAGATGTTTGTCGTCAAACGTGGTAAGGTTTTTAACCATCTGCCTTTGCGCCAGTACGTTTATACCAACCGTTAAAAAGATGAGAATATAAAATAAACGCTTCACAGTATAAGATTTTCAACTGTTCGTAAAACCAAAATATTACAAAATTATTGTATGAACGAATTACTTTTGCGCGATGTAAATGGTTGCAATCCCAAATGTAAGCCGGTTTTGCTTCGACCGTGAAAACCCGCAATTCTTCAGTACTGATAAAAATTTCTGATCATCAGGAAAAGCCATTACCGATTCAGGCAAATAGGAATAGGCCGAACTGTCTTTTGAAATCAGCTTTCCGACCAATGGCAGAATGGTAAAGAAATAAAAGAAATAAAATTGCTTGAACGGGAAATACTTTGGTTTTGAAAATTCAAGGATCACTACTACCCCATCAGGTTTTAAAACCCGGTGAAATTCGGTCAATCCTTTTTCGAGATTCTCGAAATTTCGTACCCCAAAAGCCACGGTTATCGCGTCGAACTGACGGTCAGAGAAGGGCATTGATTCAGAATCACCCTTTTTGAATTCAATCAATTTACTTAATCCAAGCTTTTCGGCCTTAATCCGGCCAACATTCAGCATCTGCTCCGAAATGTCAAAAGCAACAATTTTCGAAGGTTTTAGTTTCGAAGCTGCAATGGCAAAATCACCGGTTCCGGTTGCCACATCAAGCAGCGATCCGGTTTTATTGTAGCCGGAAAGAATTTTAATCGCTTTTTTTCTCCAGAGTTTATCGATTCCAAGCGATAAAAAATGGTTCAGGAAATCATAGCGGGGAGCGATATTGTCAAACATCTGCTCCACCTGCTGTTTCTTTTGCTGTTTCGAATCTTTATAGGGGGTAACTTGCATGTTCTGTTAGTTCGAAGGAGTCATTTTGTCGATGTACCCGAAAGATTCATCATCAATCCTTATTTCGCCTTTGGTTACGTGTCCCAGCGCGAAAAATGGGACTTTCAAGCTTAACATCAAATCAACAAAGTCATCGACCTTCGTAAGATCTACACCTACAACGATGCGACCCATTGCTTCGCCAAAAAGGAATGCATCTTTGCGAACCTCCGCATCAGTGGTTATATCAAACCCTAATCCAGAGGGCATTCCGGCACGCAACAACGAAAAAAACAATCCACCCTTTCCAACAGGATTCGCAGAACTCAACAAACCTTCCGCGATCAGGCGTTTAATTACAATGTGAAGACCAACTTCTACATCAATATCGAAAACCGGGAGTGGCGATTCTGATATCTCATGGTAAAATTCTAAATATTCAGAAGAATTTATGTCATCATACGATCCGCCAATCATGAAAATATTGTTTCCTTTTTTCTTCAGGCTGTGGGTTACAACTTTTTCCTTATCAGGAACAGAACCCATTAAACTAACAATAATTGTAGGAATGACTGGTCCATGTGCCGAAAATGAATCGAATCTGATTTTTCTGTCAGTAAGTTTTATATTGAACTTATTGCAGGCATTTACCAGTCCGTTTTTGGCTCCGGAAGCGATATACTGACCGTTCGGGTCAGCAATGTTAATATGGTATAGAAAAGAACTTACTGCTTCAGGAACAGCTCCAAAACAAATCATTTTACGAACAGCGCGTGCTATGAGCATTTCAGTAGCCTGCTGCGGATCAATTTCAAGATGATGGTGCAAGGCATGTGTTGTCATTGCCATCAACTGTCCGTTTTCAGAACTGAAAATACCAGTTTCATCGGTCTCATCATTCGACATGGATGCCACATCAACAGACTCTTCACTAAAGTCATTAAAATAATTTATGGGAGCCAGATTCGGATCAGCCATTAAATTATATATAATATCCTGAATATTTTGTTCCTCCGGAATTTGATCTATCGTAAAGTCCATGATTTCATTATTTTGCTCGATCATAACGTATGTTTTCTTTAAATGCAGAAACAAAAATAATTAAGTAGTTTGTTATTCCATAAGTTTTCAGATATTTTTAATTTTAGCGTTCTTATTAATCCATACATTCAATGAATCAGAAAATAGCCCTAATTACCGGAGCCACAGCAGGTATCGGCTTTGAAACCGCCAATTTACTCGCCCAAAACAATTATAATTTAATACTTACCGGTCGCAGAAAAGAACGCCTTGAATCGGCAAAAGAGCAATTAGAGTCGAAATTTGACTGTAAAGTTCAAATTTTAAACTTCGATATTCGAAAAAGGACAGAAGTTGAAAATGCGCTGTCATCCCTTCCGGACGAATGGAAAGCCATTGATGTTTTAATCAACAATGCCGGTTTGGCAGCAGGAATGGGCCCTGTAAACTCAGCAGATGTCGATGATTGGGAAAATATGATTGACACCAACATCAAAGGATTACTTTATACAACCAGAATAGTTTCTCCATGGATGGTTGAAAGGCAAAGCGGACACATTATCAACATTTCATCCATCGCCGGTAAAGAGGCTTATCCAAACGGATCGGTATATTGCGGATCAAAACATGCAGTAGCGGCCATTACCAAAGCAATGCGGATTGAACTCATGCCTTCAGGAATAAAAGTATCATCAATTGCACCAGGTGCGGTTGAAACAGAATTTTCGCTTGTCAGATTTCACGGAGACGAAGAAAAGGCAGCGCAGGTTTACAAAGGATTTACACCACTGAACGCTAAAGACATCGCTGAAACCATTTTATTTGTCATTACCCGTCCGGCACATGTAAACATCGACGATTTACTGATCATGCCGACCAATCAGGCATCAGCAAGAGATTTCAACAAAAAAATATAAGCAATTCATGATAAATTTCGATTCAGAATATTTAAAGGAATTTACCTTTCAAATATTCAAAAGCATGGGTTGCCCCATCAATCATGCCAGGGTAGCTGCTGATTGCCTAAACCAGGCAGATTTGCGTGGAGTTGATTCTCATGGAGTGGCGAGATTAAATGGCTATGTAAGATTATGGGAGTTAAAACGATTGAATGCAACTCCTGAAATGAAAATAATTCATGAGACACCCAGCACAGCGGTTCTTGACGGTGATTTAGGGCTTGGACTGGTTACTGCGCCTCACGCTATGCAGATAGCAATCGATAAAGCTAAAATTGCAGGTACAGGCTGGGTGGCAGTACAAAATTCAAATCACTACGGAATTGCAGGTTATCATTCGATGCTTGCGCTTGAACATGATATGATCGGGATTTCGATGACCAATGCCAGTCCGCTCGTAGCACCGACTTTATCAAAGAGCCGGTTTCTGGGAACCAATCCGATTGCAGTAGCAATTCCAGCTTTAAACCAACCACCATTTGTAATCGACATGGCCACTACTACCGTTGCCAACGGGAAACTTGAAGTTCTTCAGCGAAAAGGGGAAGATGCCCCGCTGGGATGGGCACAGGATAAAGAAGGAAATCCGACGACCGATGCATATGCACTTCGGAAAGGTGGATCAATGTTGCCTTTAGGAGGTGATCGTGAGCATGGAGGGCATAAAGGCTATTGTCTGGGTGCGATGGTTGATATTTTCTCCGCAGTACTCTCAGGGGCAAATTACGGGCCCTGGGTGCCACCATTCGTTGCGTTTCTTGAACCACCGGCAAATCCGGTTGGAAACGGGATCGGACATTTTCTGGGTGCGATTCGTGTTGACGCATTTCGGCCAGCTTCAGAATTTAAAGCACACATGGATAACTGGATTGAAACATTCAGGAATGCCGAACCTGCATCCGGTTACGAAAAGGTTCTTATCCCCGGAGATCCTGAGCGTGAACTAACTATTGAAAGATTGAAAAATGGAATACCTTTGCATGAACAGGTGGTGAATGATTTGCAGGAACTGGCAGGCAAATTCAGCCTTGTTTTCAATGATTCCCCGAAACAATAAAATACAAAAACGTTAGTCTAATCTTTTATGTACGAAGCACTTGTAATCACTCCTGTAAAAGATTCATTGGATACCACCATTGAAACGATCAAATCCATTCATCAATCGGATGGAAAGTATCTTTATTACATTTACAACGACTTCAGTACAGAAGAAACGACACGACACCTTGAGGAAATACAAACCAGGTACAACTTTAAACTTATTAATTTATCGGAAATAACCCAAACGCCTTCGCCAAATTATCGTTTCGTATTGCAGATGGCACAACAAAAAGCGTTGGAACTAAATATTCCGTTAATTATCGTTGAATCCGATGTGGAAGTAAAAAAGGATACGTTAAAGGAGTTAAAACGGCAATCGAAAGAACTAAAGCAATGTGGAATGGTAGCCGCTATTACAGAAGATCTCCAAGGAAAAATAAATTTTCCATACCTGAACTTTAAATCGGAAAAGAAAGCAGTTGTAAAAACACGACACAGCCTTAGCTTCTGCTGTACGCTGCTAACTTCAGAATTGCTTCAGAAATACGATTTTAAAACACTTTCAGCAGAAAAACACTGGTACGATGTTTCAATTTCAAGGAAATCGGTTCAACTTGGACTGAATAATTACCTCATTGTTTCGATGGGAGTCTTGCACAAACCACATAGCAGCCGTCCATGGAAGCAATTGAAGTATGAAAATCCCATTAAATATTATTACCTAAAGCTGGTAAAACGGCTCGACAGAATCTAAAATTACTCCAACCGAAATCCTTGTACCGTTAAAAACTCAACCAGCTTTTTCGAGAAGAAATCGCTGTCTTCCTTTTTATATCTAACTTCAGTATAAACCTGCGCCAGATTTTCCTTGTCATTTTCAGCAACAAATTTTGCAGATAATTCAAGACATTCCTTTTCCTTATAAAGTTGTTTAATTTCGGAAAGGCTAAAATCAGTATATTCTTCATAATGAACAACTGCTTCGAAAGGTAACCGATCTGTTTGGTCCGGAATATTTTCAGGATAACCGATTGTTAATGCGGTAATTGGAACAACACCTGAAGGTAATTTAAGAATCTCAGCAATTTCAGGAGCATTATACAGTGTTGTGCCAAGGTAGCAGATCCCAAGACCATGGTTTTCTGCAGCAATGCAAACATTCTGTGCAAAAACAGATGCATCGATGCTTCCGTTTAACAACCATAAAAGACTCTGAAAATCAGCCTGCGTATTATTTACAGAACACCATTTATAAAAACGGTTAATATCCAAACAAATAGTAATTAATACCGGAGCCTTAACAACCATTGGCTGGTT
>CAMDGL010000274.1 GCA_945897845.1 Chitinophaga pinensis
TTGAAATCGCCTGTTTGGTTGGCGGTTGCAGCAAAATCAACGTTCAATGTATCTGTTTTTACAATCGGTCCTTCGAGCCAAACTTTGTGCATTTTTGGATACATTTTTAGATTTTGGTATTTACCTTCACCATTTACACGAATTTCTATGGCTTGTTTGTCTCCCTTGCCTAATAATTTTACCACAAGTGTATTGCTATTTATATCGCCATAGAGTGGATTGCCAGAATTATCTGCTATTTGCCCTTTAATGGTGCCGTCGAATCCAAACTCCGTTTCTTCGTAGGAGCATCTGATCAGGCAAAGTGATAAAAAGATCAGTGCCAGATATTTCATGTTATTTTTCATTTTTTGCAGTTTTTAGATTAGTACAATGGATTTTGAACCAGCATTGGATTGTTGTTAATTCTGGCATTGCTGATTGGATTGTAATAGTGTTCCTGACGGAAGATGCGGTTAAATGGTTCAGCATTAAGTGGTAAGAAATAATACTTGTTCGATTTTTTATGCCATATTATTCTCAACCCTTTAAATTGGTTGTTTAAAACCTGATCGGCAATTCTCCATCGACGTAAATCCCAGAAGCGTTTGTTTTCGAAGGCGAACTCGGCCATCCATTCTGTCTGGATTTTTTGCATGCTGATTGTTTTGTCATCAACGAGACTAATTCCTGCTCTGCTTCTGGTTGCATTTAGTGCTGTTACAGCCGCTGCTGTATTTCCCAACTGAAAATCGGCTTCTGCTTTGGTCAGGTAAACTTCTGCCAAACGAATTATTGGCCAATCAACCTGACTGGTTACAGCAGGAATTGGTAGTTTGGATTCGTCGCACCATTTCCGTACAAGAAAACCGGAGTTGGTCGTTTTATCATCACCGATTACCAGGCGTGAATCAACACCCACATGTTTAAAACCTTCGTAACTCAAATTTGGGTTGTTAACTATTTTCGATGGTGTTGGAACCTTTGCAGTATCAATCCCTTCGTACGTTGTAATAAAATCGTTTACAAAGAACGAACCCTGGAAAAGAACAGTTGCAAATAAGCGGGGATCTTTATTCTTAAAAATTTCAAGACCATTTGCATAGAGGTTCTTTTCGTTAAAATATTTTGTGTAATCTTCGGTTGTACCATCCATATTTTCGTAGCGAAGAATAAAATCGAGGGTTGGATTACATCTTGAACCTTGTCCACTTGCAAATCTTGAAGGGGCTTTCCAATGGTCCCAATCATGTTTAACTTCAATGCCATTGTATTCTTTAGCAAATAATACTTCACTGTTACCTTCTTCCAAAAAGATGTACTGGTAGTTTACAGCCTTGTCTGTTTTTCCTTTGTATAATGTATATACGCCCGAATTTATTACCTCGTTGGCAGCATCTGATGCTTTTTTATAATACTCGTTTGCCTTGTCGGCCGGAACTCCTACTATGCCATTGATTTGTACAGTACTGAATTTTGCGATTGAAGCAGCCCAAAGATTAGCTCTTGATTTTAATGCAAGTGCTGTCCATTTGTTGATTCGGGCTGTTGGTTTCTTTGCAACAATTGCACTTAATAATTGGGCCGATGTTGTTAGTTCAGTATCAATAAACTCGTGAATTTCAAGTTCTTTTTTCCGAACCTTCAAATCATCGGCGATTGGAGCATAAGGATCAATAACAGTGGTAACCAGTGGAACTCCACCGTAACGTTTTGCCATTTCGAGGTAAGCTACGGCACGTAAAAATCGAACTTCTCCTTCGAGTTGTTTTTTTGCGGCATCAGAAATAGGTGTTGTGCCAATTTTTTCCAGAAAAATATTACAATCTCTTATGTATTCGTAATTCCAATATTCCAAATCAGCCGGAATACTACCTTTCGACATGGTGCCGGTTGTTAATGCATTGGAGTTTCCACTGCTTCCGGTACCTTCATCTGTAAAAAGAAATTCATCACGAAATGCTCCAGAAGGAAATCTGGCAATAAGATCAAGTACATAACCTTCTAGTAATGATTGTTTTACCCAAACATCCGAGTCGGAAACTTTATCGAGAGGTGTGCGGTCCAGTACATCTTCACAGCTGTAGCTCAATGAAAGAGCCGCTATAAGTACTATTATTAATATCTTGTTTTTCATATCTATTCAGTATTAAAATTAAAAATCTAACAATAATCCAAAGCTGTAAGTCGCAGTTGGTGGATATACCAAAGACTGATCATTGCTGTTGTCTTTTTCCTGTTCAGGATCGAAAAAATCCAAAGCAGAAAAAGTAAGGACATTGTAGCCGGATGCGTATATTTTCAGATTGTCAATCCCGATTCGTTTAATCAGATTTTTAGGTAAATTATAGCCCAATTCAATTGATTTCAAACGAAGATAGGAGCCATCTCTTAACCAGAAACTGGTATTTGCATTTTTGTTATGTGTATTGTATGACGGCCAGTAGTATCTTGGAAATACCGGATGAGCGTCGAGATTTGCCGGAATACCCCAATTGTTTTCAGGAGTGTAGGAGTATTTGTACATTTCAAGGATTGGCGCATTTCCACCCTGAAATGGATTGTTTATGTCGGCGCCACGTCCGTAATGAATATCGTACATACTTGCACCTTGCCATAACATGCTGAAGTCAAATCCCTTCCAGCTGGCATTGGTGTAAAAACCGAAAATGATATCGGGAGAAGAACCTCTGCCGATAATCACATTGTCAGAAGCGTTAATCACACCATCACCATTGTAATCAATGTACTTGATGTCACCCACATTTACACTGGCATTGTTCCGGCCATCGATAACTGCCCAGTTGGCAATCTCTTCTTCTGAAGTAAAAACACCATCAGCCTGGTAACCCCATTTTAAATCGGACCAACGACCAATTTTGTCATTGCGGCGACGTTCTTCTTCCGAAGCATAAACAGGCTGATCAACATAGTCTGTTCTCTGTCTTGAATAGGAAATATTTCCTCCAACGGTTAGCTTTACGTCGCCTAATTTCTGGATGTATTCCAACGATAGCTCAACCCCGCGGTTGCTGTATTCTTCAATGTTTTCTTTTGGTAAAGTGGCACCAACTACATCAGGTAACGAAACCTGACGGTTTCCTAAAACATCGGTACGTTTACGGTAGAATGCATCGAAAGCACCTGTAAGTTTATTATCGAACAAGCCAAAATCAAGACCAATATTCGAGGTGGTCATGTTTTCCCAGGTAATGTTCAGATTGGGAATGTTGTCACCATTAATCCCTGAACGTACAACCCCGTCGACCATTAATTGGGTAGGAATTATAGAGTAAGTTGAAAGATATTGGAAATTACCGGTTTGATCGAAACCAAGTTTTCCCCAGGATGCACGAAGTTTCAAATTATCAATAAATGAAAACTTATCCTGAATAAACGGTTCTTCAGAAATTCTCCATCCGGCAGAAATTGATGGGAATGTCCCCCAACGTGTTTCGGCCGGGAATTTTGGTGATCCGTCACGACGCATATTAAAGCCTAGAAGATATTTTTGTTTGAAACTATAGTCTAAACTGATGATTTGACCTACGCGGCCATCCTGCCATCCACGACCATTGTTCGATTTATCTTTATCCGGACCGGCAAACAGATAATCCAAATCAAATTCATAACGAATACGTTGAGCATCAAACCATTCGCCATCCGACGATAAATATTCATAAACTCCGAGTGCATTAATTTTATGCTCACCGATTTCTTTTTGCCAGGTCAGGAAATATTGCTGATTGAAGGCTTGTGAAACTGTTGATTGTTGGTTCAACCAATTGTATGAATTGAAATTACGGTGATTGTAATACCTGATATTTCCTTGAGCATCATAGTCGAACCAATAGGCAGGTGCCAATAATTCTTTACGTTTTTCGTTTTTAAAATCACGTTTGTAGTTGAAAATGGCTTTTGCATTAAAGCCAAACGGAAGCTTATAGGCCAGTGAAAACTTAACATCGCCAGTAAATTTATTCCATTTATAATATCCAACCTGGTCGATTTTTGTGGCAGTAACCGGGTTTAAGTCATCGTTACCCATTGCCGAATATTTAGTCGGATCGGGATATTCAGCTGGATATTGTGGACGCGAACGGTATAAAAGCATCATAACTCCAAGATGGTTATTCTGTTGCGCCATATCCCATGAAGGACCAATATAGTCGTTCTGTAGGATGGAGAGGTCAACACCCATATCAAGTTTATCGGTTAGCTTAATGTCAAGGTTCGACCGCAGGTTGTACTTTTTGTTTTTAAGGTCGTTCGATTCGAATAAACTTTCCTGATAGAAATAACCCCCGGATACAAAGTATTTAACATTTTCGGTTCCGCCTGACACACTTAAATTGTGTTGAGTTTGTGGAGCAAAATCACGTAGAGTTAAATCCCACCAATCAGTATTGGGGTAAGCCGGATCGTTTCCGGCAGCATATTTATCAATGGTTTCCTGAGACCATAGTGGTGCCATACCAGCATTTTCGAGCGCAACGTTCTCGAATTGTGCATTTTGTACCGAATTAACAGCACTTGGGATCATGGTAAGTTTTTGCAAACCATAGTTGGCATTGTAACTAAATTTTGCGTCACCAACTTTACCACGTTTGGTTTTTACAAGGATAACACCATTTCCTGCTCTTGCTCCGTACACCGCTGCAGTAGCAGCATCTTTTAATACATTGAATTCTTCAATGTCGTTTGGGTCGAGAAGCAAGAATTCTTCGTTTGAAGCTGGCATACCATCGATAATCAGCAAGGCATCTCCAAAGCCACGGATGTTATAGGATATGCCGGTGTAATCGCCGGGTTGAGCACTTTTGGTTTTAACGAATACCCCCGATGTTCTCCCTGTTATTGCCTGAGCAATGGTTGGAGTTGGCACAGTTATTAATTCTTCGGTTTTTACCGTTGAAACAGAACCAATAATGTCAACCTTTTTCTGGCTGCCATATCCTGTAACTACAACTTCTTCAAGGTCGGAAACATCCGATTCCATTAAAATATTGAATTTGGTTGTTGAACCTACCTGAACGATTTGTTCTTTCATCCCGATGAAACTGAATTTCAGTTTTGAGGTTGGAGAAACATTGTTCAGCGTAAAATAACCTTCTCCATTTGTAACAGTTCCAATGGTACTGCCCATTACTACCACAGAAACTCCGGGTAGAACTTCTCCGGAATCATCCTTCACAGTTCCTGAAACTGCTTGGTTTTGAGCGTACACGGAGTGTGCAATTGTTGCCAGAAAGAGCAACAGTACAAAAAGCGTTTTTTTCATATTTGATAGTTTAGAAATGATGGCTAAAGTTATTTTAAAAATGTATACAAAATACAATATACTAAAATTAGCCTGATGTTTTTTAGCATTTTTTCAGTTCTGACCAACCACTCATTTTAGTTCCAGGTTAAAGATTTTTTATATTTTTGCGACCGAATTTTCTTCAGGGCAGGGTGTAATTCCCTACCGGCGGTGATAGTCCGCGACTCCTTAACCGGATTGATTTGGTGAAACTCCAAAACCGACAGTTAAAGTCTGGATGAAAGAAGAAAAATGGC
>CAMDGL010000275.1 GCA_945897845.1 Chitinophaga pinensis
GCATTTTTTTTGCAGGATGGTGGAAATTTCATAACTATGCAAGCTGTAAAATCCAAATAGAACCTGAATTTATAAACACTGAAAATCAGTATATTTACCGTATGCAAATTTCCAAAACAATTGAAAAGAAAACCCTTGAAAGATTAAAAGAGGGAGACTCAAAGGCATTTGAGTCTGTTTTCAAATTTTGGTACGAGCCAATGGTGAATTTTGCCGATGAGTACATCGCCGACACAGAATCGGCCAAAAACATCGTTCAGAATATATTCATGCGGTTGTGGGAAAAACACCACCTTGTCGATCCCGATTCGAACCTGAAATCATACATCTACATGGCCACCCGAAATGCCTGCCTTTCACATCTGAGGCATCTCCGCGTCGAAATGGCCTTCTTCGAAAAAGCAAAAAAGAACAGCGAAGATCTGCAATTAAATTACGAAGCTTTGCACGAACTTGACATCGAAAAAATTGACTTTTCAAAATTGGAGATACTAATTCAGGACTCCATCGAGGCTTTGCCCGAAAGGTGCCGCGAAGTATTTCTGATGAGCCGGTATGATGAATTGAAAAACAAAGAAATTGCTGAAAAACTTGACATTACAGTAAAGGCAGTCGAAGCCAACATTACCCGCGCACTCACCAAACTTCGCGAAAACACACGCGATTACTTACCCGAACTCGTCTTTTTCCTGATTTTCAATACACGGTTTTAACTTCTTCAGACAGGTTTATAATTGACAGAGAAACTATATCAAACACAATTGTTGTTGACATTTCGGTGCGCTGCACCTTTATGGCGATAAGGGTATTCGATTTCTATAAATATCATGGTGCGCTGCACCTGAAGCATTAAACACAAAGCAGCATTGCTGCGAAATATTTGTAGAAAAACCGAAGTACGTGTTCAACCGTCCGTGAAATAAAATTCATCATTGCGTTAAACTCCTCTCGGACGGAATAGAATTTACCTTTACAAAACAGGTTGTGTAGCCTATGTTTCAGCCAGGTATGAATTGTTCAATTATCTTCCATAAATATCCTGTATCCAAAGGTATACTCAGGAACTACCGCATGATTTTATTTTTTCACTCCTGAATATAGGGTAATCCGAAACTTGCGCGTATTACTTTCAATTAAACCCAAATAATGGATCAGGATCAACTTATAAAATACGTTACCGGCAATCTTGGCGAAGACGAGGCGAAGGATGTAAGAAGCTGGATACGTGCTGATGAAGCCAATAAAAATGAATTCATCCGATTAAAAAACATTCATGCATTCGCTTCGGAAGGGAAACAGAAATTAACGCTTGAAGATGATTTTCTGGAGTTAAACCAAAAAATAGATCATAAACCCAAATCAAACATTCAATTAATTACCAGGCAATACCTGAAATATGCCGCCATTTTGATTGCAGCACTTTTTATCGGATTTTCAGTTTCCGAAATCAGGTACAGGTTTACTTCAGACCAAACAACTGAATTGTACAACGAATATTACTCGCCTGAAGGTCAAATATCCGAATTCAAGTTGGCCGATGGAACCCGTGTTTGGCTGAACTCTGGAACGCGAATCAAAGTACCAATGAATTTTGATTCAAAACACCGTATTCTGTTTATGGAAGGAGAAGCTTTTTTTGAGGTTGCAAAAGATCCAAAAAATCCATTTTATGTGCATACCATTGAGTTGTCGGTTAAAGTTATGGGCACATCATTCAATGTAAGTGCTTATCAGTCAGATATAAACTCGGAAGTTACACTTATTAACGGACAAGTTGGAATAAAAGAAAGATATGGACAACGACTGGCCATGCTCCTGCCCGGACAACAATTGGTGTATGATAAAACCACCGGTAAAAAACTAAAAAGAGAAGTTGACACCTCACCCTACGAAGCCTGGAGAGATGGGAAAATGATTTTTAAAGACCGTTCGCTGGAATACATCGCAGAAAGACTTGAGCGTTGGTACAACGTTGAAATTGAATTTAATTGTCCGGAAATCAGCCAGCTGAAATTTACAGGCACCATTCTGAAAAACAAGCCACTGAGCCAGGTACTCGAGGCCATTACGCTTACCGATCCGGTTCGGTTTGAAATAAAAGTTAACACTGACCAAAAGAATCAGGTATTATTATATTCACTTAAAAATAAAACAAAAATGAAAGAATGAGCATTAGAAAAGGCAGGATGCTCCAACACCCTGCCTTAAATGTAATTAACAACAAGTCTTACTCCAATAAGACTATCTAGTAATTAATTTTAACATTTCAAAAGTATGAAAAAAAAGTGTAATCCGACCGGTTTTGTATTAAACCGGCAAAAACTAATTCGCTACATGAAACTAACGATCTTTTTCGTTTTGGTGGGTTTATTGTCAGTGAGTGCAGCAAGCTACTCCCAGAACACCAAACTAAACCTGAAAGTGGAAAATTTATCCATTACTGAATTTTTCACGAAAGTGGAAGATGCCAGTGAATTTTATTTTTTCTACAAAAATGATGTGGTTAACATTCCAAAAAGTATCAGTTTGGATGTAAAAAACCAAACGATTGATAAAATTCTGGATCTGGTATTGGCCGATACTGAATTGAAGTACAAAATTGTTGACCGTTACATCGTAATTTCCAACAACATGGAACGCGATGGCAACATGTTTTTACAGCAGGATCAGAAATTTGGAGTAAAAGGTATAGTAAAGGCCGAAAATGGTGATGTCATTCCGGGCGTTACCGTTACAGTAATTGGAACAACCATTGGAACCATCACCGATGCAAATGGAAATTTCATGCTGAATGTTCCAAACGGGAACGCTACGCTTCTATTTTCATTTATTGGCCTGAAAAGTCAGGAAATGAAGATTAACAACCGTACTACAATTAACATAGTGATGGAAGAAGAATCCATTGGTCTGGAAGAGGTAGTTGCCGTTGGTTATGGTGTGATTAAAAAGCGTGACTTAACTGGAGCTGTTTCATCGGTTAAATCTGAAAGACTCGAGAATGAAAAACCTCAATCGGTGCAGGACATTCTTCGCGGAAACATTGCCGGTTTAAGTGTAGGTTTTTCGAGCCTTGCAAAAGGTGGCGGCGATTTTGAAATCCGTGGCGACAATACCCTGAAAACTTCGTCATCTCCACTGATCGTGCTTGATGGAGTGATATATCAGGGAGGAATTGAAGATATCAATCCAAATGATATTGAAACCATTGACGTACTGAAAGACGCCTCTTCTTCCGCAGTTTATGGAGCAAGAGCCGCCAATGGAGTTATCATTATTACCACTAAAAAGGGGAAACAGGGCAAACCTATGATCAACGTTACATCAAGTATCGGAGTAGCTTCAATGGCGACTCTTCAGGATGTACATGATCCTTTCGACTTTATTGATTGGCGTACCGACGTAATGAAATCATTGAATTATTACAACGCTGCCACCAACCAAAAACTATACAAGTTCGACGATCCCACAAAACTTCCTTCAGGAGTAACTGAAGAAATGTGGAGAGACGGTTCAACCGGAGAACTGCTCGACATCTGGCTTCCCCGCTTAGGGCTTTTGCCGGTGGAGGTTAAAAACTACAAGGCCGGAACGTCAACCAACTGGAAAGACATGGTTTTCCAAACCGGATTGCGTCAGGATCATAACCTGTCGATATCAGGCAAAAAGGATGAAATTACGTATTACTGGTCGTTGGGTTACAACAGCAACGAAGGTGTAATTGTGGGCGATGAATTTAAAACCATCCGCAGCCGTATTAACCTCGATGCCAAAGTTACCGACTGGCTGAGCGTTGGAATCAATACCCAATTTGCCAATCGTGACGAAAGTGCGATCAGGGCATCCTGGGGACAAATTGTATCAAACTCACCGTGGGGATCCATTTACAAAGACGATGGCGTAACATTAAGAATCAGCCCAGTGGATGATTTGGGCCGTGGGGCGAAACACCCGCTTTACGATAAAATTTTCCAAAACCGCCGGAAAATGTACAACACGCTGGTTAATAACATCTATACAAAAGTTACTTTGCCTTTGGGCATTACCTATCAGGTAAACTTTGCGCCGCGTTTTGAGTGGTACGAGTATATGAACCATCAGTCTGCACTGCACGAAGAGTGGGCAAAATTCGGCGGCCAGGCCAACCGCGAACAGAGTTCTATTTATAGCTGGCAGCTCGACCATTTGGTAAAATGGAATAAAACAATCAATAAGCTTCATACCTTTGATGTTACCCTGCTGGCCAATGCCGAGAAATACCAAAGCTGGCAAAATGCCATGTCAACCCAGGGTTTTTCGCCTACTGATGCTTTGGGATACCACAACATGTCGGCAGGTAAAAGTGCGTCAAACAGTATTTCCAGCAACGACGAATACAGCACCGGCGATGCTTTAATGGCCCGTTTGTTCTATTCATTCAATAACAAATACATGTTAACCCTATCTGTTCGTCGCGACGGATACTCTGCATTCGGTCTTAAAAATCCTCGTGGAACATTCCCTTCTGCAGCTTTGGGCTGGGTTATTTCTGACGAAGAATTCTTTAAAAACGATGTTCTTACCTATACCAAACTTCGCTTATCTTATGGCGAAAACGGAAACCGTGAAGTAGGGCGCTACGATGCTTTATCGTCGATGAGTATTGGTAAATATCCTTATCAAACCATTTCAGGAACCATCTATGAAAGCAACCAGTTGTACGTAAACCGTATGGCAAATCCGAACCTGAAATGGGAAAAAGGCCGCGCTTTAAACGTTGGACTGGATTATGCGTTGTGGGATGGCAAGATCGATGGATCGCTTGAATACTATAAAATGAATACGCTTGATCTGCTGGTCGATCGTAAATTGCCCGATTTGCTTGGATTCAGTTCTGTTGCAACCAACCTTGGTGAATTGGAAAACAATGGTTTTGAATTTACCGTTAACGCCAGGATCATGAACCGTGAAAATTTTAAATGGCAAAGCTCGCTTAACATTGCCTACAACAAAAATAAAATCGTACATCTCTATGGCGACATGGTGGATGTAAAAGATGCTCAGGGCAATGTTATCGGACAACGTGAAGGAGATGACACCGCCAACAGATGGTTTATCGGACATCCGATCAGCCAGATTTGGGAACCCAAAATTTTAGGCGTTTGGCAAAAAGGAGAAGAAGCTGAAGCTGCAAAATTCGGTCAATACCCAGGTGACTTTAAATTGGAAGACGTTGACAAAAGCGGAAAAATCAATCAATTGGATAACCAGTTTCAGGGGCAGACGGAACCACTTTACCGCTGGAACCTGCGCCAGGAATTCAACATCTACAAAAATTTCGACCTTTCACTTTCATTCTATTCCAACTGGGGACATTACGGAACTTACAATGTAGCCAAAAACCGCGATGGTTTTCCTGAACGTGTAAATGCCTATGTAACACCATACTGGACACCTGAAAATCCGACCGACGATTACGCCCGCATCTATTCAAACGAAGGTGGCGCAGTATTTAATGTCTGGAGACAACGGTCATTTATCCGTTT
>CAMDGL010000276.1 GCA_945897845.1 Chitinophaga pinensis
GTAAACCTGTAAACCAAACGGATAATTGTCGGAAATATGATTTTATTCTATGCTGAAAAAGGTGTTATTTTAAGAAGTTTTCAACCAATTGTTGTTAATTATTGGTTGTGTCGGTTTACGTGAATCCACTTTTGTTTTCTTTATATTTGTGCCAAATTGCAAAAAGAATATGGTCTCGAATTACGATGAAGGTTCAATAATAACGCTTGACTGGCAGGAACATATACGGAAACGACCGGGCATGTACATCGGCAAGCTGGGAGATGGCACTGCCGGTGACGATGGAATTTATGTATTGCTGAAGGAAGTGGTTGACAACTCCATCGATGAATTTATGATGGGGAACGGAAAGAAGATCGAAATACATGTCAGCGACGAACTGGTAACCATTCGCGATTTTGGTCGCGGTGTTCCGCTCGGGAAATTGCTCGATGTGGCTTCGAAAATGAATACCGGCGCAAAATACGATTCCGAAGTATTTAAAAAGTCGGTCGGTTTGAATGGTGTTGGTATCAAAGCTGTGAATGCTTTGTCTAGCCATTTTTTAATCAAATCGTTCCGCGAAGGTGAAGTAAAAGAAATCAGCTTCAGCGAAGGACAGCTGAAAGAGGAAAACGATGTTGCATCAACTGATCAGCCGAATGGTACTTATGTTGCTTTCACTCCTGATCTTAAGATATTTAAAGGTTATCATTATATCGACGATTATGTGGTCAATATGATGAAAACCTATTCTTTCCTGAATTGCGGACTGGTAATGGAATTCAACGGGGAGAAATTTCATTCGAAAAACGGATTAAAGGATTTACTTGAAGAATACCAGGAGTCTGAATCGCTTTATCCTGTCATTCACCTTAAAAATGGTGACATCGAAGTGGCCATCACCCACGGAAACCAATACGGAGAAGATTATTATTCGTTTGTAAACGGACAGCACACTACTCAGGGCGGAACCCATCTGGTGGCTTTTCGCGAAGCCATCGTAAAAACCATCCGCGACTTTTATAAAAAGGATTTCGATCCATCCGACATCCGCGCTTCCATTGTGGCGGCCATCAGCATAAAAGTGGAGGAACCTGTTTTCGAATCGCAAACCAAAACAAAACTTGGCTCGAAAGACATTGGCCTCAACGGCCCGAGCGTGAGAAATTTTGTCGCGAATTTCGTTCAGAAAGAACTCGATAATTACCTGCACAAGAATCCGGACGTTTCCGAAGTATTGCTTCGGCGAATTCAGGAATCGGAGCGCGAACGCAAAGCCATTTCAGGAATAAAAAAACTGGCCAAACAGCGCTCGAAAAAAGCAAACCTGCACAACCGGAAACTGCGCGATTGTCGTGTCCACCTGAACAGTACCCACGAAGCGCGCGAAAATTCGTCCATTTTCATTACTGAAGGAGATTCTGCCAGCGGATCGATCACCAAATCGCGTGACGTAAATTTACAGGCAGTATTTAGCCTGAAAGGAAAACCGCTCAACACCTACGGACTGACAAAAAAAGTGGTGTACGAGAACGAAGAGTTCAACCTGTTGCAGGCCGCCCTCAACATTGAAGAAAGCATGGACGATTTGCGCTACAACAAAGTGATTATCGCAACCGATGCCGACGTTGACGGAATGCACATCCGATTGTTGCTCATCACTTTTTTTCTGCAATTTTTTCCTGAAGTGATCAGAAGAGGCCATCTTTTTATCTTTCAAACACCACTTTTCAGGGTTCGGAACAAGAAGGTAACCTACTATTGCTACAACGAAGACGAGCGTGTTTCGGCCATCACGAAACTGGGCAAAACCGCCGAAATAACCCGATTCAAAGGCTTGGGCGAGATTTCTCCTGATGAATTCAAAAATTTCATCGGACCGGATATTCGACTCGATCCGATTCTGATGAAGAAACATGAATCGGTACCTCAGATGCTTGAATTTTACATGGGGAAAAATACTCCTGAACGTCAGGATTTTATCATTGACAATCTGTATGTCGAAAAAGACGATTTCTAAATAGTGAGCTACTGAGCGGGTGACTTTGAGTCACCCGCTCAGTAAAAATTATTGCAATTAGCAAAAATGACTGAAGAAAATATCAACAAGGAAGAATTCCAGAAGGAAGAAAAAAAGGACGGCATTATTTATTTGTCAGGAATGTACCAGCAATGGTTTCTTGATTATGCTTCATATGTAATACTTGAGCGTGCTGTTCCCTATGTTGAAGATGGTTTAAAGCCGGTTCAGCGGAGGATTTTGCATGCCATGAATATGATGGACGACGGTCGCTTCAACAAAGTGGCAAACATCATCGGTCAAACCATGCAGTATCATCCGCATGGAGACGCTTCCATTGGCGATGCCCTCGTTCAGCTCGGACAAAAAGATTTACTGATCGATGCCCAGGGAAACTGGGGAAATATTCTCACAGGCGACAGTTCTGCAGCTCCCCGCTACATCGAAGCACGGCTTTCGAAATTTGCACTCGATGTTGTTTTCAATCCCAAAACGACCAAATGGAAACTTTCATACGACGGACGTAACCGCGAACCAATTGCACTTCCTGTAAAATTTCCTTTGTTGCTGGCTCAGGGTGTCGAAGGAATTGCTGTTGGACTGGCCTGCAAAATACTGCCCCACAATTTTCTTGAATTGGTTGATGCTTCCATTGCATACCTGCGTAGCGAAGATTTTGAATTGTATCCCGATTTTCCAACCGGCGGTTCCGGCGATTTCTCCCGATACAACGACGGCATCCGCGGCTCGTCAATTAAAGTCAGGGCTAAAATTGAGAAAAAAGACAGCAAAACGCTGGTGGTTACGGAAGTTCCGTTTGGCAGAACTACTTCAACTTTGATTGAATCCATCATCAAGGCCAATGACAAAGGCAAAATAAAGATTCGCAAGATTGACGACAATACCTCCGACAAAGTGGAAATTCTGATCCATCTGATTCCCGGGATGTCGTCAGACAAAACCATCGATGCTCTGTTTGCCTTTACCGATTGTGAAATTTCCATTTCGCCCAACAGCGCCACCATTCAGGATGACAAACCAAGATTTATCGGTGTCAGCGAAATCCTGAAAATAAATACCGACCAGACAGTTGCCTTGCTGAAACTCGAACTCGAAATAAAAAAGGCAGAACTGGAAGAAGCCTGGCACTTTTCATCGCTCGAAAAAATATTCATCGAAGAGCGCATATACAAAGACAAAGAGTTTGAAGACTCGGCCAACATGGACGAAGCCATCGATCACATCGACCTGCGCCTGACGCCTTGGAAACCAAAGCTAAAACGGGAAGTTACCCGCGAAGATATTTTGCGCCTGATGGAAATCAAAATGGCGCGTATCCTTAAATTCAACACAGACAAGGCCAACGATCATTTGCTGGCCATCGAAGAAGAAATTGAAGCAATCAACAAAAACATTCAGAATATTATTCCATTTACGATTGCGTGGTACGAACGCCTCCGCACGAAATATGGAAAGGGCCGCGAACGCCGCACAGAAATCAGGAATTTTGAAAATATCGTGGCTTCAAAAGTGGTGGTGGCGAACGAAAAACTGTACATCGACCGCGTGGAAGGTTTTATGGGAACCAGCCTCAAAAAAGCTGAATACATTTGCGATTGTTCCGACATGGACGATGTGATCGTTTTCAGGAAAGACGGAACCTACATTGTTTCAAAGGTTTCGGAAAAGGCATTCATCGGGAAAAACATCCTGCACATTGCCATTTTCAAGAAAAACGACAACCGCACCATTTACAATGTGGTTTACCGCGATGGCAAAAACGGATTTATTTACATGAAGCGTGTGGCTGTAACCGGCGTTACCCGCGACAAGGAATACGATCTGACGCAGGGAACTCCCGGTTCGCGCATTCTGTATTTCAGTGAAAATCCGAACGGCGAGGCCGAAGTTTTGCGTGTAACCCTGAAACCGAAACCACGCATCAAAAAGCTCATTTTCGAGGTTGACTTTGGCGAACTGGCTATCAAAGGGCGTGCGTCTATGGGAAATATTCTCACCAAAAATGAAATTCATAAAATAGCCCTGAAGGAAAAAGGGGTTTCAACACTTGGCGGCCGCAAAATTTGGTTCGACGAAGATGTTCGGAGACTTAATTCCGACAACCGTGGCAAGTATCTTGGCGAATTCAGCGCCGACGACATGATTCTGGTCATCTATAAAAACGGTGATTATCTGTTGTGCAATTTTGACCTGTCGAACCATTTCAACGATGGAATTTTGCTCATCGAAAAATTCAATCCGAACAAAACACTTACTGCTGTTTATTTTGATGCCGAGCAAGGCTACTATTACGTGAAACGTTTCCCGATAGATGAAACACAAAAGGAAGTTGGTTTCATTGGTGAGTTCCCCGGAAATAAACTCATCAGTTATACCTGGGTGGGGCATCCCCGGCTGGAACTTGAATTTGGCGGCAAGAATGAAGGCCGGGAACCTGAAATTATTGATGTGGCAGAATTTATAGGAGTAAAATCCTATAAAGCAAAAGGTAAACGCCTTTCGACTTACGAGATAAGCAAAATCAACGAACTTGAACCAGTCATTTCTGATGAAGAAGTGGCAGAAGAACCTGTTGAAGAGGTGAAGAATCCGGACATCGTGATTCCGGATCTTGAAGATCTGCTGTTTGGAACCGACAAGCCAACCAACGGAGATGAACCACCGCCAAATCAGATGGAAATTGAGTTTTGACGAATGAGTTCATTTTGATGGAATATCCAATGTTCAATATCGAATAACCAATATCCAATAAGAAAAAGAAATTCGACAATGATAGACAAAGCGGAACTTGAAACTTTGAACTTGAAACCTGGAACTGTAAAATGCGAATATACCTGATCGGCTACATGGGATGCGGAAAAACGACTTTGGGAAGAAAGCTGGCCGCTACTTTAAACCTTACTTTTATTGATCTGGATACCTTTTTGGAAGAGAAATATTTCCGCACAATTCCACAGATTTTTAAAGAGGAAGGCGAAGCTGAATTTCGCAGGAAAGAACAAAATGTGCTGCATGAAGTATCCACTTTCGATGATGTAATTGTGGCTACTGGCGGCGGCGCCCCCTGTTTTTTCGACAACATGGAAGTGATGAACAATACCGGGTTCTGTATTTTTCTTGATGTGGATACCGGTTCACTGGTTAGCCGCCTGATACACGCAAAAACAGAACGCCCAATCATCAAAGGCAAATCACCCGACGAACTGCACCATTTCATTGACGAGATGATGCTGAAACGACGTCCCTTCTACGAAAAAGCCAGGTACATTCTAAAAGGGAGCGAAATAAAACCTGATCAGGTGATTGAGTTATTGAAGAATCACAACTGAGGATTGTTGTACCAATCCAGAATCCGTTCAAGCTTCTCATCCAAAGGCATGTATCCATCAAGCCAGTGAATTTCGGTTCCCTGTTTTTCCATTCTTCGGAACCAGGTCATCTGCCTTTTGGCGAACTGATGAATAGCTACATT
>CAMDGL010000277.1 GCA_945897845.1 Chitinophaga pinensis
AGCACCATCACGCTCATATTGCCTCCTGCATGGCTGAACATCATCTCGATGAAAAAGTAATAGGCGTTGCTCTTGATGGAGCCGGTTACGGAACTGATGGAAATATTTGGGGAAGTGAATTCCTGGTCTGCGATCTGAATGATTTTACCCGGGTCACCCATTTTGATTATATTCCTTTACCTGGTGGCGATCTGGCTGCCGAGGAACCGTGGCGAACGGCTGTTTCTTATTTGTACAAAGTTTACGGAGCTGAATTTCTTTCATTTGAATTACCATTACTCAAGAAAATTGATCCCGAAAAAATCAGGCTGATCATTCAGATGATTGACAGAAATATAAATTGCCCTTTGACTTCCGGTGCAGGCCGTTTGTTTGATTGCGTTTCATCATTGCTTAATCTGGTTCATGTGGCAACCTTCCAGGCTGAAGGCCCGATGCGACTGGAATCTATCATTAATCACAACTGCACAGAGAGCTATCCGTTTATATCCGGCGAAACTATCCGGTTTGATGAAACCATCCGTGGTATTGTCGAAGATATTCGCCCGGGCATTGATAAAGGGACAATCTCAACAAAATTTCATAATACAATAATTTCCGTTATCTTTGAAACAGTAAATACCATTCGCCAGAATGAAGGCATTAATAAAGTCGTGCTTTCGGGAGGCGTTTTTCAAAACAAATATCTGCTCGAAGGAACAACAGCAATTTTGCTGTCATCTAATTTTGAAGTTTATTCACATGCAAGCGTGCCCACCAACGACGGTGGAATCGCACTCGGGCAATTAGCCGTTGCATCTAAAAGAAGGGAACTCTTATGTGTTTAGCCATACCTGCCAAAGTTATTACTGTTAACGAATATACAGCCCTTGTTACTATCGAGGATGTTGAGTATACTGCAAGTCTGCTTATGCTCCCCGATGTAGTGCCGGGCGATTATATTATGCTTCATGCAGGCTTTGCCATCGAAAAAGTTGATCCGGAATTTGCAGCCGAGACATTGCGGCTTTTACAGGATGAGGAATTGGGCAGACCTGAATAAATCTAAGTTTGAAGTAAATAGAAAATAGACCACTTTGAACGCCGCATACATTTGAACTTTGAATGGTTCAATCCCTAACCCCCAAATCCTAACCCCTAACCCCGTCAAAAAATAGCATGAAATACGTCGATGAATACCGCAAAAAGGACCTGATTATTTCAGTATCCGAAAAGTTAAAGGCAGTCTCCAAAAAAGAGATTGTCCTGATGGAAGTGTGCGGCGGACATACAATGGCTATTCAGCGTTTCGGACTTCACTCATTGCTTCCCAAAACTATTCGGCTGATTTCCGGTCCGGGTTGTCCGGTCTGCGTCTCGAGCCAGCATTTTATTGATATGGCCATGGCATACAGTAAAATACATGGTGTTATAATAACAACGTATGGTGATTTGATCCGTGTTCCGGGCTCAACAACTTCCCTTGAAAAAGAAAGAGCGAATGGAAGTGATGTAAGGATTGTTTATTCTGTTTTGGAATCACTGGAAATTGCTAAAAATAATCCTGAAAAGAAGGTTGTTTTTCTTGGTATTGGTTTTGAAACAACCGCTCCTTTAACTGCAGCTGCAATACTTCAGGCAAAAAAGGAAAATATTGGAAATTTTTTTGTTCTCAGCGCACACAAAGTAATGCCACCCGTAATGAAAGCCCTGGTTGCTGAAGGCGTTAAGATTGATGGTTTTATCGCTCCCGGTCATGTTACGGCAATAACCGGTACAGCTATTTATAATGAACTTGCCGAAGTATGCGGGTTGGGCGTTGTGGTTTCAGGCTTCGAACCTGTGGACATGATGCAGGCCATCCTGATGCTTACTGAGCAAATTGAATCGGGCACACCAAAAGTCGAAATTCAATATCAGCGGGTAGTACATACCGATGGAAATAAAATCGCACAACAAATGTTGAACGACGTTTTTGAACTTAGGGATGACCGATGGCGTGGATTGGGTGTTATTCACAAAAGCGGGCTAGGTATCCGTGAAGAATTATCCTCATTTGATGCAGAAAAACAATTTAAAGTTGAAGTTCCGGAATCAACCGAACCAAAAGGTTGTATCTGTGGGCAAATTCTCCGTGGTCTGAAAACACCTGTCGATTGCGGCCTCTTCGGTAAAAAATGTACACCAGCCGATCCGGTTGGCGCCTGTATGGTTTCGGGCGAAGGAACATGTGCCACTTATTATAAATACCGCGTATGAACAACCAGGAAGCTAAAATAATGCTTGGTCACGGCAGTGGAGGCAAATTGATGCACTCTCTGATCGAAGATATTTTTATCAAACACTTCAGCAACAGTATTCTAAAAGAACAAACCGACTCGGCTATTCTGCAGGTTGGCTCGTCTGAAATCGCTTTCACAACTGATTCGTTTGTAATTGATCCTTTATTTTTTCCTGGCGGGAATATTGGTAAACTGGCAGTTTGCGGCACGGTGAATGACCTTGCTGTTTCTGGAGCTGAGCCACTTTATCTCAGTGTTTCTTTTATAATTGAAGAAGGTTTTCCGATTAGCGAACTTGAAGTGATTGTAGAATCCCTGGCTGCCGAAGCTAAAAAAGCCAGAGTTCTGATCGTCACAGGTGATACCAAAGTGGTTAATAAAGGTAAATGTGATAAGCTGTTTATAAATACTGCAGGCATCGGGCGAATAGCTAAGAAAGATAGCCAGGTTAGCAAAGCTTTGGATATCAAACCGGGTGATGTAATAATTGTTAACGGTACAGTTGGCGATCATGGCATAGCCGTAATGAATGCCCGCGAATCTTTCAACTTTAAAACGAATGTGGAATCGGATTGCGCTTCGTTGAATCATATGATTCGTGAAGTTCTCGACCAATCTGCAGTTAAGTTTATGCGCGATCCGACCCGGGGCGGAGTTGCCACCGTTTTGAATGAACTGGTCGGCAAAACAAAGTTAGGCATCGAAATAGAAGAATCATCCTTACCTATAAATCCTGGAGTAAAAGCGATGTGCGAATTATTGGGTTTCGATCCGTTGCATATAGCCAACGAAGGAAAAGTGCTGATTGTAGCCGGTGAAAAAGAAGGATTTGAAATACTTGAAATTTTAAAAAAGAATGAACTGGGATCGAAAAGCACTATAATCGGTCGGGTTGTGAGTGATCACCCTGGCAAAGTTGTATTGAAAAACGAAACTGGTGGCCGCCGTATTATCGATTCCTTATCAGGCGACCAGTTACCACGAATTTGTTAAAAAGAATTGTATGCACGAGTTTTCCCTTGCCATCGAAGTGATCGACCTTGTGCAACGCGAGGCTGAAAAGAATTTGGCTGCATCTATCCGGGAAATTACGATTGAAGTCGGTGATCTTAGCGGGGTTGAAGCAGATGCATTTGAATCAGCGCTGGAGTTACTGGTTAAAGATTCAATTCTTGCAAATGCTAATATCAATATTGTCAGAACTGCTGGAAAAGGGAAATGTAATGCCTGTAACAATGAATTTGAAATGAAATACCGAATGGCTACTTGCCCTAAATGCCAGTGTTTCCCTTCAGAAATTAGCGGTGGTGAGGAATTCAGAGTAGTTTCACTAGTAATAGAATAAAAAAAGTTTCAAGTTTCTGGTTTCTTGTTTCTGGGCGCTGAGCGGAGTAGAAGTGAAGGATTAATTAAAATTATTCTGGAGTACCAGGCATCAGCAACCAATAACCAATAACCAATAACCATTATCCATTAACACTTTAGATCTTAAAAATAACCTCTTAAAATACTTTTTATGTGCGAGACTTGCGGTTGCGGAGATACCAGTGAATTGAAAATTCATGACAGGCAGCATAGCCATGAACACGACCATGATCACACCCATTCACATGACCACAATCATGAGAACGACCATGAACATTCACACACGCATTCACACGACAGCGTTCTCTTTACCCATTCGCAAGATCATGGTGCAAAAAAAGTTATTAGTCTCAACGTTGATATCCTTTCAGATAACAACAGGCTGGCACAGGTAAACAGAAAATCATTTGAAGAAAGAAACATATTAAGTTTAAACCTTGTTAGTTCTCCTGGCTCAGGCAAAACCACCATCCTCGAAAAAACCATTAAAGCGCTAATTGCAAACAGGAAAATTTTTGTAATTGAAGGCGATCAGCAAACCCTGCTGGATGCGGATAGAATTGAAAAGTCGGGCGCGCCGGCTATTCAGATCAACACCGGTTCAGGTTGTCATTTAGATGCAAAGATGGTGGATACTGCTTTTAAAAAACTGGATGTAGAACCTAATTCCATTCTGTTTATCGAAAATGTTGGGAATTTAGTCTGCCCGGCTTTATTCGACCTTGGTGAATTTAAACGTGTAGTGGTGATCAGCGTTACCGAAGGCGACGATAAGCCGCTGAAATATCCGTATATGTTCAAATCCTCCCATTTGTGCATTATCAATAAATCAGATTTATTGCCTTATGTTGATTTCGATGTTGACAAGACAATGGAATATGCCCGTTCGCTGAATCCGAAGCTTGAATTTATACTTTTGTCAGCCAGGACAGGTGAAGGAATGGATTTGTGGTATGAATGGCTGGGAAAGCAGAAATAGCAACACCCACTTATTGATATGTATAGAATGTAATTATCGGTTTCTACTGGTTTTGAAGAGATTCTACCAGGTTCTTTACTGTTTTAACAGCTTCCGGAATTGCCGCCTCAACTGCAGGAGTCAATTCCATTCCCATATCCTGGAAATCTTTAATTGAAATGGCAACCAAATGGATTTTAGGCATATTTCCCAATAAAAAGGCTGAATCCAGCAAATCCTTAAGCCCGACTTCATGAGCGCTTAATTGTACCGGAAAATCTTTGGCATATTTTGGATATAAAACCCTTACATGCCCGACCGGAAACTGGTCAAGTGAGGCATCAATAATAATTACAGTTTTAAACGATTGGATAAATCCCAGAAGATGAAAACCACCTGTTCCTCCATCCATCAGGTCAGCTCCTGCATAGCCTTCTTTTTCAAGAGCTGAAACAACATGTATCCCGACACCTTCATCATTCAGCAATATATTCCCGATCCCGAGGACGAGTACATTGTTTTGTAGTTGAGTCAAAATTTCAGCGTTATAAATAGTACTGTTTAGATAATTTCAAAAAAAAGTGCTCAGTGCATTGTGCTCAGTGCATTGTAATCAGAATTAACAATCGAAATGATAATTGTTTTTTGATATACTGATTATTCCAAGCACAAGGCACCATGCACAGAGCACTAACAAAGCTAATCTTTCGGGCAGTCCTCTGACCTGTTATCATGACGTTCAATCACATCTTCCTCGATAAATTTCCAGCCACCAATCATGGAGGAAGTTACACCGCGGCGTTCGATATAATCGTGATAGAAAACCAGGTAAATATGAACCATTGCAAACAGGATAAAGCCCCACATCAGGATATGATGCAATTGCCTTA
>CAMDGL010000278.1 GCA_945897845.1 Chitinophaga pinensis
ATGGAACTGATTGAACTTATAGCCCAACAACCTCAGGGTTTATCAATTCAGGATATTGTGAATAATTTAGGGCATTCTAAAACCTCTATTTACCGAATTGTTTGTTCGTTGGAAGAGATGGGGTATCTGCGTAAAAATAATCAGACCGGCATGTTTACGCTTACCCGAAAGATGTTTAAGATCGGTCTTTCAGCTTTGGGAACCACTACCATAATTGAACATTCTTACGATCCGATGCGAAGATTGCGCGATCATTTGCGCGAAACTGTTGTTTTGGGAACAATGATGGATTCCAAAATTGTAATTCTGGAACAGGTGCTTGGATCACATCATTTTTCGTTTATTCTTAAGCCGGGCATGGGTGTTTGTATGCATGCTTCGGCTCCCGGGAAAGTTTTTCTGGCCAATATCGATGATTCGGAGAGAGATGACATTTTATCGAAAATACAGTTTACCAAATTTACCAACAATACTATTACCAATGCGGCTGATCTGCTTGTAGAATTGGAGCGGGTTAAGGTTTGTGGCTATGGTGTTGATATGGGTGAAGAACTTTCGGGAGTTAGATGTATTGGCGCTCCCATCTTTAACCAGGCCGGAAAAATTGCCGCTTCGGTGTGGATGTCAGGTCCTGCCGAAAGATTAACCGATGAATCGCTCGAAGAGAATAGTCGCCGTGTGGTAGCCTGTGCCAACGAAATCTCGGAAAAACTAGGTCATTTTAGTCGATAGAATTTTCACATCCTATTTATTACAATAATGATTTTTTAAAGATCAAGGCGATGTATAAATATAAAAGAGGTGTTGGAGTGAAGTGTTTTCTGCTATTGGTTTTTAACGCATTTTCGCTGATTTTACCGGCGCAGACTCCCATGTTCACCACTGGAATCGATCTGGTAGGAAGTGATCAGTTTCTACTTGCGAATAAAGGAACTAAATCGGTAACACTTATCGATAAAGCCGGACGGCTTGTTAAAGAGTGGGTATTTGACGAACCTGTAACCGGTCAGTGCTTGAGTAAAGGAACTGCTTTTGTGACCAGTTCTTACGGTCGGGGTTGGCTTTCGGCCATTAATTTGGGAACTGGCAAAGTAATCTATAAAACAGAGACAGGCATGGGTGCGCGTTCGCCCATCGTCAATAAGGATGGTTCACGTATTTATGTGTTTAATCAATTTAAAACTACGGTAAGTGAACTCGATTCCAAATCAGGAAAGGTTTTGCGCCAGATCAGGGTTTTGCGCGAACCGGTTGCCGGTGCATTAACTCCTGATGGTAAGTATTTATTTGTCAACAATTTCTTACCCGAACAGCAGGCCAATGTCGATATTGTTGCTGCGCAAGTCTCGGTTATTGATCTTTCAAAATTTGAGGTAGTTCGTAATATCAGACTTGATAATGGCAGCAATGCTTTACATGGAATCTGTATTTCGTCTGATGGAAAATATGTATTTGTTACGCACAACCTTGGAAGGTTTCAGGTTCCAACCTCTCAGTTGCAACAGGGATGGATGAATACAAGTGCCGTCAGTGTTATTAATGTGATGAATTTAAGTCTTGAAGGTGCTTTACTTCTGGATGAACCGGATCGCGGAGCTGCCGGTATTTGGGGTATTGCCTGTTCCGAAGACAAACTTTTTGTTACCCATTCCGGAACGCACGATGTGAGTATTGTTGACCTGAAAGTCATGCGCGAACGTCTGGAAAAATACCCGGTAAAGACACATTTATCGTATGATTTAAAATTCATGTACGGTATCCGGAAACGTCTGCCCCTGGTCGGAAACGGACCACGCAGCATTTCGCTGGCTGATGGCAAACTTTTTATTCCTACCTATTTTTCGGATACACTGAATGTTGTGGATGTTGCCAGTGAAACGATTACCACTGTTGCCTATAATCCCAAACGTAAAGAAAGTGCAGAGAATACAGGCGAGAAAGTATTTAATGATGCATCACATTGTTATCAAAACTGGCAGTCTTGCAATGGTTGTCATCCGGGAGATGCACGAACCGATGGAATGAACTGGGATTTAATGAATGATGGCATTGGTAATCCCAAAAATTGTAAAAGCATGCTCTATTCGCATGTAACTCCTCCCAGTATGATTTCGGGGATTCGTCCTTCGGCTGAATATGCTGTTCATGCGGGGTTTAAGTTTATACAGTTTAGCGAGGTTGACTCGACACTGATAGAGAAAGTCAATTCCTATTTAAAGTCGCTACGTCCGTTACCAAGTCCATATTTGGTAAATGGAGTTCTTTCAGAAAAGGCGCAAAAAGGTCGTAAGGTTTTCGATAAGCTTGGTTGTGTAGAATGCCACAGTGGTCAGTATTTTACTGATAAGAAAATGCATAACATTGGAGAAAACGTCGAGTTTGAAGCAGGTTGGGATACTCCTGCTTTAATTGAAGTATGGCGAACAGCTCCCTACCTTTTTGATGGTCGCGCAGCTACAATAAAAGACGTTTTTGAAACTTACAAGCATGGAATAACAGAGAACGTTTCGGATCGTGAAATCGATGAATTGGTTGAGTACGTAAATTCGTTGTAAATAGTAATTAAGGAATAAGCATAGCGATAATGTTGCAAAAAAACTATACCATATACACCATCGAGGAGAGTCCCTTTGAGCTGATGTGCCAGTCATTGCTTTCACAGATTGACACGATTAGCCAGGTCATTAAAATCGTATTTTTTGGTCCTGCCCAAAATAATGAAGAGTACCTTAGCCAGCTTCAGACCTTACGCCACTGCATTAAGATACACTATCCCGAAAGGCAACCACTTGTTAGCTATGTGTCGCAAAAACCTCTCAAAGGGATGCTCAATGCCGAGGTGGTGAGTATTGACCCGGCAGAAAAAGCAACCTGCTATTACGGTTCAAATTATATAATTATAGATGATGGAATTAGTCGTGAGCTCATTACTGAAGGGATCCTTCCACAAGATATATCAGCTTCGCATTCAAGCCAGTCAAACGCCGTTTTCTCACAGGTTGAAGAGATTATGATCCGGGAAAATTTTCCGATAAACAGCATCGTGCGCCAGTGGAATTATATCGAAAATATCTCCCTGTTTGATGATGATCATCAGAACTACCAGACGTTCAATGACTCCCGCAGCCACTTCTATTCCCAAACCGATTGGACCCATGGTTATCCGGCAGCTACCGGTATCGGGACACAATCGGGGGGTGTGATGGTGGAGTTGATTGCCTTAATTGGAGAGAAATTGATAAATAATGCTTTGGACAATCCGCTACAGATCGCAGCGCACAAATACTCGCAAGGGGTGTTGCTGGGTGCTATCGATCCTTGTACCCGACAACGTACGACGCCAAAATTTGAGCGCGCACGGATTGTTGGATTACCCGGGAGACAAATTATTTATATATCGGGCACTGCTGCTATCCGCGGTGAGTCCAGCGTGATCGTGAATGATATTACAGAACAGACACGTATTACGATGGAGAATATTGACCATCTCATCGCTCCTGCCCATTCTCAGGAACCAGGTACATCTTTCGAATATAAATTACTACGAATTTATGTCAAAAATCCTTCTCAGATGGAGGATGTAAGAACCTATATGAAGGCTTATTATCCAGATATAAAAAAGATTTATATCTGCGCTGATATCTGCCGCGATGAACTTTTGGTTGAAATTGAGGGGATTGCTGCTCTCTCAAAAGCATGAAAACTTTATTAATAAAAATAAGATATATGAAAGAACTCAAAAAATTTGTGATGATTCCGGTGATGATAGGAGTATTGGCTTTGCTTATTCAGGCTATTGACCAATGGCTTAGCCCAATAATGCAACCTTCAGGTAACCATGGATTCAGTTGGATCTGTTTCCAGTCATGGGCGGTTTATTTTTTTGCAGGCGGGACTATTAAGGGAGGTATTAAAGCATTCCTTGCTTATGCAGTGGGAATAGGAGCATCTATTTTAATTATGCTTTTAGGCGGAGCGCTTACACCTGCTTTGGCCTTTTGGGGTGTTCCTGTTGCTGTAGGTTTCATTGCTTTTGTGGCTATCTTTTTAGAAAAAATTGAATGGCTAAGCTTAATTCCAGCACTCTTTATAGGTGCTGGTGCATTTTTTGCATTTATGAGTTATATTCCAGGTGCTACATTCACGAACGCAACCATTACAGAACTGGTTTATAGTGCGATTGGACTGCTGTTTGGTTTTGTCACTGTTACCCTTCGGGTGGCCTATGAAAAGCGTAGATAATTTTATTCATAATTAATATTTTTTACCATGAGTTCATCAAAATTAATTTTAATCGCATTGGCAGTCTGTCTGTTCGCAGCCTGCACTCCACAACCGAAAGAGAAAGTAGAAATGAAAGAGAAAGTTTACACAAAAAAGTACACCAATGCCGATTACTACAAAGACGGCAAAATTCAACCTGAAATTGTCAAAAAAGCCTATATTGAAATGCTTGAGAGTTACGGAGTTCCATTCAGCCCGACTTTGGAAGCTGGTATCTGGATGACCGATTTTAGTCTCGGAGATTTCGAAAATGTGGGAATGGCTGGCATTTTTTGGGTAAACGATTCTATAAATCGTTATTTCGGTCATGAGATCTACCTTTTACCTGGTCAAATGATTCCCGAACATTTTCACGTAGCCTCAAATTTTCCTGCAAAATATGAGTCATGGCGGGTGATCCACGGATCGTGTCACAACTTTGGAATAGGAGAACCTACAGCGAATCCACCGGTATTACCTGCAAGCCAAAAGGAGTACATTACTTCCCTGAACTTTGTCAGCCAGGCAGTGGATGAAGTGGTATCACTAAAGAAAGCAGAGTCTCCACACTTCCTGTTTGCAGGAGAAAATGGGGCAATCGTTGCAGAGTATGCAACCTATCATGATGGAGCCGGGTTGCGTTTTACCAATCCGAACATCATATTCAACAATATCCTTGCAAAAAACCAATAACCAGATAATTAACTTAAAAACGTGTAAAATTATGAGAAAATTCAACCATGTGGGAATTCCTACAAACAACCACAAAGAGGGTGAAATTTATATAGAAGGGATGAAACTGTTTTTGACTGATTTCAACAATAGCCCTAACAAAATTGAGTTTCTGCGATTTGAATCCGATTCAGAAATGCCGGAAATCTTAAAAACACATGCCCACATTGCCTACGAAGTACCATGTTTGGAAACTGCCATGGAAGGTAAAAAGCTGGTTCTTGAACCTTTCCAGGGAGGCGAAGGCTTAATGTGTGCATTTATTGAAGAAGAAGGTGTTGCGATAGAATTAATGTGTTTCGATAAAAAATAAGACGCTTTATGATTACAAAATTTATCAATTCAACCGACGATATAACCCGCGAGACACTCGAAGGTTATGTAATGGCATTTCCCGATAAAGTAAAATTGGGAGGCGAAAATATTATTGTTCGTGCGAAAGCTAAAAGTTTAGATAAAGTTGCGATTGTCAC
>CAMDGL010000279.1 GCA_945897845.1 Chitinophaga pinensis
GAAGAACAAATGCGCGATAGCTACAAACCACGTGTGGTAACATTTGTAAAACTTAATCCTGAATTCGATACAGAAGAAAAGCTCAATGCCTGCCTCGATTCGCTTAAAAAAGCCAAAAAGCAGGAACAACTCCTCAAGATGTTTCTTTCCGAAACACTTTTTGGCGAGGCCGGACTGACAGAAATAAGCAAAAAGGATCTGCTTGAAATGGCCAATGCTACCGATACGTCATTGAAAAGTCTGGAAGAAAAGAACATACTTATCCTGTTTTCAAAAGAAATCGGACGGATTGACCGGTTGCAAAATGCCGATTTGCTGATCAAAGAACTTTCAGAACCGCAGCAAATTGCAATTGACGAAATAAAAGCGCAGTTCGAAACCCATTCAACCATCTTGCTCAACGGGGTAACTTCAAGCGGAAAAACGGAAATTTACATTCAACTGATTGAAGAACAGCTGAAATCAGGCAGACAGGTTTTATACCTTGTTCCTGAAATTGGACTTACAACCCAGATTATTAACCGGTTAAAAGTCGCTTTTGGCGATTTGGCCGGAATTTATCATTCCAAATTCAACGATGCCGAAAGGGTTGAAATCTGGTTCAATGTGCTGAATGAAAAGCCGGGGAAAACCGGTCAGCAATACAAAATAATTCTGGGAGCGCGGTCGGCTATTTTTCTGCCATTCAAGAATCTTGGATTGATCATTGTTGACGAGGAACACGAAAATTCGTACAAACAATTTGATCCGGCTCCACGCTACAATGCACGCGATATGGCCATTCTGATGGGAAATATTCACGGTGCAAAAGTGCTTTTGGGCTCGGCAACGCCATCGTACGAAACGTATTTCAATGCACGCAGCAATAAATACGGTTTGGTTGACCTGACCGAACGGTTTCAGGGAATTGAAATGCCCGAACTGATTGCCGCGAATACGCAGGAAGCCTACAAACGTAAACTGATGCGCTCGGTTTTTACGCCTGAACTTTTTGACGGGATTACCGATGCACTCGCCAACAAAGAGCAGGTAATCCTTTTCCAGAACCGACGCGGTTTTGCCCCGTTTGTGCAGTGCGGAAAATGTGGCTGGATACCGAAATGCAAATATTGCGATGTAAGCAAAACCTATCATAAAAACCAATCGCGACTGATTTGTCATTATTGCGGCCATACTACCTCACTGATTACCAAATGCGAAGAATGTGGTTCAGACGAGATCAAGCCACGTGGTTTCGGTACCGAAAAAATTGAAGATGAAATACAACTTTTATTTCCTGAAGCGCGTGTTGCACGAATGGATTTGGATACAACCAGCGCAAAAAAAGCCTACGAACAACTTATCTGGCAGTTCGAAAACCGCAAAATTGATATTCTCGTCGGAACCCAGATGGTTACCAAAGGTTTGGATTTTGACCATGTTCGGGTCGTCGGAGTTTTGAATGCCGACAATTTGCTGAATTATCCCGACTTCAGATCTTATGAGCGAAGTTTCCAGTTGATCATGCAGGTGAGTGGGAGAGCAGGGCGCAAAAACCGAAGGGGCAAAGTAATTATTCAGACTTCGCAGCCTACCCATCCGGTACTTCAGGATGTGATTGCGTACGATTATATCCGGCTTTTTAACCGGCAAATGGCTGAACGCAAGATTTTCAGGTATCCGCCTTATTTCAGGCTCATTAAAATTGTGGTGAAACATCAGAACCGGGAGCGGCTCGATTTGGCAGCTTCGCATCTGGCAACTGCGTTTAAAACCCATTTTAACCGGAATGTGCTTGGCCCTGAATATCCGGTTGTGGGGCGAATTCAAATGTGGTTTCAGAAAGAAATCCTGATCAAATTACCCCGCGACGGGAAAATTCAGGAGGCAAAATCGAAAATAATGGAGATCATCAACCGCACCAAATCGCAGCCCAATAACAGCCAGTTGATTGTTTATGCAGATGTGGATCCGATGTAGATTCTGGATGAACCGATTGTTATCTATGAAAGCAAAATGTCTCCCGGTATTCCTAACTCATTGTGAAATAACCTGGCAAGCTTGAGCGTGAGTGGCTTGCGTTTATTTAAAATAGCAGAAACATATCCTTTGGAGCCAACTTTACCTACAAAATCTGTATTTTTTAATCCTAAATCGACCATTTTATTTTTTATGGCATCAATTGGATCTGGTTTTGGAATAGGAAAATGTTGATCTTCATATTGCTTAATTAATAGTAATACAACCCCAAGTTTTTCCCCTTCAGGTGTTGATGGTGATACTTTCATATCAAACATCTCATCTACCCAGTCAAGGTATTGCTGATATTCAATTTCTGAACTGATGATTTTTAAATTCATGATTTCTTCTTTTTAAAATTTGTGCTCGTTACATCAATATTATTGTATTCATCATGTGTGCCAAACCATTTAATTTGAATGGCCTTAAATTGGAATACAATCCTTACAACCAACCTATATTTGTTGCCCATAATATTAAATACTACCCTGTCATCGGCAACCAGGCTGGCATTTCCATATACCAATTTTAACTCGTTGAAATTGGTAAATTCACATCGAATTAATTCATGATACCACTCTTGCAATGCGAATGCTGCTAAAGGATATTTTTTGCAATAATCCAATAATGTTTTTCGGGTGATGATATTAAACATGAAACAAAATTAGACAATAGTTTTCTATTAGAAAACATTTAGGCATCATTTCAACGTAATATATTCAGGTCTCGTATGTTTCCAACGTCTGTGCGACCACAACCACAATTCGGGTCGTTTGCGGATGATTTCTTCCAGAAATTTCAGGTGCACTTTTGTGACTTCGTATTCTTTTGTTTGCGAGGCATCGTCGAAAAGTTTGGTGAATTCGACTTCATAATAACCACGCCGCACTTTCTGAATATCCATGAAAACCACCGCCTGTTTTAACCGTGAAGCAACTTTTTCAGGACCGGGAAAAACAGGTGTTTCCTGGTTTAGAAATATCATCCAGTATTTGGTATCGTATAGAGCCGTTTGATCAGCTAAATAATAGGTGGCCGTTAATTGTCCCGATTTTTCGAATTCAAGCATCGTTCGCAATGAAGTTTGCGCAGGTATTAAAAACATGCCGAATCGCGACCTTACTTTTTTCATATAGGCATCGAATTGCTTGTTCTGCATGGGGCGATAAATCACATTCAACCGATGTTTAATAAATTCAGGCATCGCTATGGTCCATTCCCAGTTTCCGTAATGACCTGAAAGCAATGCCACACTTTTCCCCTGATTGTACAATTCGTCCAGTACTTCCGGATTTTTATACCGAAACCGCTTTCCCAAGGTTTCCTTTGAAACCTGAAATGATTTGATCGTTTCTACCACCAAATCAGCAAAGTGATGGTAAAAGTCTTTGGCTATATTGTGAATTTCCAGATCTGATTTTTCAGGAAATGAATTTTGGAGATTTTTGAGTACTGTATTTTTTCGGTAGCCAACCAGATAAAAACTAATCAGATAGATTCCATCAGCACAGAGGTACAATAGCCAAAATGGAGTATATCCGAGTAATTTCAGGATACAAATACCGATGTTGGCAAAAAGATGTTTCATTGTGTTGAAATCTATATTCTATTGGTTGATATCTGTTGTTTTACTTTCGTACAATTCAACGCTGGCAGGTCGTTTGTGTTTCCACCGGCGGTGCGACCAGAGCCAGTACTCAGGTTCAGCCCGGATGATTTCTTCTATTTTCCGCACATAAGCAATCATAATTTCTTCGGGTTTTACCTCTGCCGGATTTTCAACCAACTTGTAAAAGAAAACTTCGTATCTCGACCTGCCGGTTTTCCGGGTGTGGTGTAAAACAACCGGTTGATTGGTTTTGATGGCAATTTTCATCGGTCCGGGAAAGAATGCTGTTTCCTGATTCAGGAAGGTGGTCCAGAACAATGAATTGGGTTGCGGAGTCTGGTCGGCTGCAAGTACAAGTATTCCGGGCCGTTCAGCCTTGTTTAGGTCAAGAGCTGTGCGCACTGAATGGTTAACAACGACCGATTTGGCTCCGAACCGCTCACGGGTATCGAGAATGAACCGTTCCAATCCCTGGTTGTTTCGAACCGGATTGTACACTACCAGAAAAACAGCTTTGAGGAACCGTTGCATTGTTCCGCTCCATTCCCAGTTATTGTGGTGCATTCCGAGCAAGATGACACTTTTGTGCTGCTGATAATATTCCTCGAAAATTTCCAGATTATGAACTTTTAACCGATCGTCAATTTCTTTTTCAGTCATCTGATTAAGCTTGATGGTTTCCAAACCAAGATCGCTTAAGTGATGGTAGAATCTTTTGGTGATCTTCCTTATTTCCTCCGGACTTTTTTCAGGGAATGACCGGGTAAGGTTTTCGTGAACGACTTTCCGGCGATATCGGGCAACATAAAACAGAAGAACGTAAAAAATATCAGCCAGGCCGAATATTACCCAAAATGGCAGACGTGCGGTTAATTTGCACAATCCAACCACGAAACGATCAAATATTGAATCCATAATTCTTAATTGAAAGCTGCAAAAGTAACAAAATGGGACTTTCAGCGGTGTAATTTAGGAATTTGTTCAGGCTAAAAAACTGGCCGGGCAATCATGATACCATTGTTTTTTGAAGCCGGTTTCAGGAAATCAGTGACAGGTCCATCAGAAACCAATACTTTTTTACCGCTAAGCGGGGCATGAAGCAAATAAAACTCGTTTCCTTTTTTCAGTATAATTCCGACATGGTTGATGTCCACTCCTTCGATGCTGCTGGTGAGGGCGATGATGTCGCCATGCTGCAAATGCTTGTACAAATTTGGGATGTTATTTTTCGGGAAATACAGAAATCCAGAACCTGTAAGCACCTTTTCCTGTTCGGAAATGGATGGAATCAGCTCCGGATGTTCTTTTAAAACAGGGTATTCAGCCGGATGGGTACTCATGTAATTGATGGTTTTGTCAGATTTTTCTCCGTTCAGGTTTGGCGTTTCACTGATGAAGCTTTTTTTATGATTGTTATGAATCCATTCACTGAAATAATGCAAACGCGATGGATACTGGTTGCGGATGCCATCGCGGTACCTTATTTTTTCAAGTTCAGTTACATACGAATTAAAATCAGTCTTTCCGAGTTTTACGGTACGTGCCATTGCCAGGCAATTCTCAACAAAAGTGGTGCAGTCGAGTTCACGTAAATTGATGACCATTTTTTCGTCCAGTCCGTTCTCAAGCGAGGCGACAACATATGGCGTCCCCAAAAAGGACAATCCAATTTCGGTGATAAGTTCTGAAATCGGCAAACCTGACTTCGATGCAAATAAATTCAATTTTTCTTCAGCGATTTGCTTGTCTTCTGGCAGCATAATCCATTCATTTTTAGTTGTCTGTGCGCGCAATGTATTCAGACCAAATAATAGAATTATTAAAATCACTCCAATTGAATTTTG